>DATBUF010000492.1:0-3977 GCA_036516435.1 Pontibacter sp. | reverse complement strand
GATGCTGACTCGAACATCAGGGCCGCTTCTTTGAGCACGTACGGAGCTTCTGCATTAGCTGCCACCCATTCTGTGAAGTCATTCCCGACGTGCGGGTGCACCAGGCTGTTCAGGAGTTCTAATTTCTGAGGATTATGAAAGGCTGTTTTGGCCAGGTAGGCCCTGTTCAGTTCACCGGCTTCAGTATAAGCTTCGGCTCCGAAGACTGTAGTCAGTTCCTGCTTCAGCGCTTTGTTATGATGCATGACCCATTTGGCGCGGGTATCCGCATCGTATACTGGTATGCCAAGAACAGCAAACATACGGCACACGATTGTTTTGCCAACGCCTATGCCGCCGGTTATACCTATCTTCAGCATGGCTAGTCTTTTTCTAGTGTTACTTTTACGCGCTGTGGTGAGAGTACGACCTTACGTACGCCTAGCGGCTTCTGCACCAGTTCGGCTACTACAGTAGAGTCCTCTGGGTTGTAGCTGGCAAAATTAACCACAGCTTTAAAGGAATCGCGGTTAAGCACGGCTACAGAATCCTCGAATAGCTGGTAACGCACCTGCAGGACCTGGGGCATCATAACAGCCGTTCTCCCTTTCGGCAGGTTCACGATCTCCGGCGTAAGCAACCTTTCTTCCTGCACCAGGTTCTTTACGTTGATGATAGCTTCGGTTTCGCTTAGATCTGCTACTACCAGGTCCTGGTGCTCATGGCTTACAGGAATGACCATTTTAGCAGATGCGGTTAGGCCTGTGTTCGGCAGGCGTACCAGGTAAGGGTTTGTGAAACTTCCGACTAGTGTAGATGGGCCTGTGAAGGTAATGGAATCCGGGGTTAACTGTACCGGCTTTACGATAGCATACCCATCAGCGGCAACCCGTTGAGTTGGGTCCAGTTTCAGGGCAACAGTACGACTGATCCTAGTGTCGAAGTCAAAATACAGCGTATCTGTCACTACAAAGTTGAGCTGCAGCCCATCCATTGCATTTACCAGGGCAGGCCGCAGTGCGGAACCCAGCAGGTATTTATTACGCGGCAGGTTGCGGATATAGATCTCGGCAGGTTGCACCTCCAGTCGAAGCGCCTTGCGCAGCAATTTCCAGCCCTTAGCCGTAACGTTTACCACCACCTCTTCAGGCAGCGGTTTTACCGGCACCAGTTGTTGTTTGTTATAGTTAAACCGTACCGGGTAAGTTGTTTGGGTGGAGTAGCTTTTGTTTAATGCATTAAGCAGCCAAAAAGTAGAGGCAGCCACAAAACAAAGCAGCACTACTCGCCAGTACTGCTTTGTCTGCGGCCGGAATGGTTTTACAAACCATAGTATTATATTTTTGGCTCCCTCAAACGGCAATGGTTCTTAGCTGTTTGGTTGTGGATTTACCCTTGCTGTAGCTTCCATGGAGATAGCCGACTTTTCGAATGTAAGACGAACGCCTTTGTCTACCTCTACTACTACGGTATCATCCTCCATGGCTACCAGCTTGCCATGAAGCCCGCCAATGGTTACTACATTCATCCCTTTTGTCAACTCTTCTCTGAACTTCTTCTGGTCCTTCGCTTTTTTCTGCTGCGGGCGGATCATGAAAAAGTAGAATACAAGGATGATGGCGCCAAACATTAACAACTGAGGAAGTATGCCTCCGTCTTGTCCGGCCTGTAAAAGTATGGTCTGCATTATGGTTTTATAAGGGTGTCGTAGGTTTGATTAGTTTCTTCTTACAGGGCCTTCAGCGCCTGCTGTCGGGATGCTGTTGGCCTCTACAGTACCTTTTAAAGATACCTGCGTAATGTTCGGCTCTGTGTTGGCACGGATGGTTACCATAGGTGCCTGCTGGGCAAATTTACCAGTACTGTTAAATTGTACCTTTATTTCACCTGTTTTACCCGGCGCAATAGGAGTTCTTGGCCACTCCGGCACAGTACAGCCACACGACGCCGAAGCATTCTCGATAATAAGGGGCTCTTTGCCTGTGTTGGTAAACGTAAAGGTATGATTTACCACTTCGCCCTGCTTGATGGTACCAAAATCAAACACTGTTTCTTTAAACGTCATTACAGGTGCATTCGGGTTAGCAGCAGGTGCTGCCGTTTGCTCGCTTGTAGCAATGTTCGGGTTGTCAACAGTGGCCTCTACGGCAGGTGCGGTAGCAGCAACATCACCTTCGGTGGCGGCTGCATCTGTGGTGTTGTTTTGGTTGCAGCTGGTAGCCATCAGGGCTACTGCCATTGCAAATGTGTAGATCAGGTTCTTTTTCATACTATAAGTAACGTCTGATAAAGGTATTATAGTTTAGCGATAATGTGCTGCGCAAACTCCATAGTGCCTGCTTTGCCACCTAAATCGCCGGTGCATTCTTCTTTATTTGCTAAAGTTGCATCCAGAGCAGCCTCAATTTTGTAAGCTTCCTCCTTCAGGTCGATGTGGTGCAGCATCATGATGGCAGAGCGCAACAGGGCAGTTGGGTTAGCGATGCCTTTGCCTGCAATATCCGGAGCTGAGCCATGCACTGCCTCAAAAATAGCCATGTCGTCGCCGATGTTAGCACCAGCCACTACCCCCAGGCCTCCTACCAGACCAGCACAAATATCAGAGATGATATCGCCAAACAGGTTGGTTGTCACCATCACGTCAAACTGCTCCGGCTTAATTACCAGCTGCATGCACATGTTGTCTACTATTTTATCGTCAGCCTGTATGTGCGGGTATTCTTTGGCAATTTCGTTGAAAACGCTCAGGAACATAGCGCCTGCGCTTTTCAGAATATTGGCTTTATGCACCGCAGTTACTCGCTTGCAGCCATGCTTATCGGCATACACAAAAGCTGCTCTGATAATTTTCTGGCAACCGGTGCGCGTAATGCGGGCTACCGAATCAGAGATCTGCAGGCGCTCATCAAACATCTCCAGGCCAGAGTACAGGCCTTCGGTGTTCTCGCGAAACAGTACGGAGTTTACGTTATCGAATTTGCTTACCAGGCCCTTGGTAGTTTTAGCCGGCCTGACGTTGGAGTACAGGTCGAAGCGCTGGCGCAGCTGCACGTTCACGCTTTTAAAGCCTTTGCCAACCGGTGTCGTAATCGGTCCTTTTAAAGCTACTTTGTTCTTTTCTAAAGAAGCAATCAGTGTGGCCGGAATCAGCTCCCCGATAGCATCAAATGTCGTTTGCCCTGCGTTTTCTTCTTCCCAGGTAACCGGTACGTTGGCAGCACTGAAAATAGCTTTTACAGCTTCTGTAATCTCAGGGCCTATTCCGTCTCCCGGGATAAGTGTTATCTGTCTCATGTGCTATAGTTCTTTCCTACTGTTTATCTCGTTTATAAGCAAGTCTACATCCCCTAACAATTTCTCAGCCTTGGTTTTGGCATCCTGTATTACGCGCTGCCCTTCTGATTTGGCACTCGATGGCAGGTTGTCTCCCTTGGCTACCAGCTGTTCCAGCAGGTCGGCCAGGGTGTCGCGGTACTTCTCTAAGCGGTAGCTCAGCCAGCTTCGTGTTTCTTTGCCCTTTTCAGGGGCAAACAAGATGCCTGTTGCAGCACCTACAGCGGCGCCGGATACAAAAGCCAGCAAGGCGGTGGTTTTCTTACCCATAGTTGTATATGCTAATATATCGGATTCTTAGTATGTAATCTCCTTACGGTGTTTCAGGCGTTGTGGTAGTGCGGCAGGGCAACTTATTTGTTATCAATAAGGCCACGGCCGGATTTACGTATCTCGCCTTTGTTTACGAGCTCCTGCGCCATCTTATCCAGCACGCCGTTTACAAACTGCTTGCTCTTAGGCGTACTATACAGCTTCGATATTTCGATGTACTCGTTGATGGTTACTTTTACAGGAATGCTGCGGAAGATGTGCATTTCGCAGAGCGCCATTTTCAGTATGATCTTGTCCAGCAGGGCTACACGCTCTACATCCCAGTTCTGCACGCTGGCAGCAATCATGGCTTCGTACTTTTCGTCTTCCTGCAGGGTTTGCTCGTAAAGCTC
>DATBUF010000491.1:0-5729 GCA_036516435.1 Pontibacter sp. | reverse complement strand
ATAGCTAAAACAAAACGCCCGCCTAACTATAAATTAGGCGGGCGTTTTGTTTTAGCTATCAGTAGTGCCAGGATAAGCTACCTGGGCATCGTGGCGGCCTACTCTACGCTAATTGCCTCCTTCACCGGCTTGTACTGCAGGTACTTGATAGCAATACCATCAGCTAAGTAGCGCTTTTCGTAAGTTGTGTAAATACCCATCGTATGCTCCTGCAGGTCCGAACTATAAAGGTCGGTAGTAGAAACCAGGTGCTTTATCTTTCTCTCGCCCAGTACTTCAAGGGTATAGTCGAACAGCGGTCCGTTATCCGTCTTCAGGTGGATGATGCCGTCGTGTTTCAGCAGATAGCTGTACATTTCCTGAAAACGGGGCGACGTGAGCCTACGTTTAATGTCGCGGTCCTTTGGGCGTGGGTCCGGGAAGGTGATCCAGATCTCGTCTATCTCTCCTGCTGCAAACTGCTCTTTTATCCCCTCTACATACGTTCTTAAAAAGGCTACATTGGCCAGGCCTTCTTCCTGCGCCATCGTGCTTCCCTTCCAGAGGCGTGCCCCTTTAATATCTACCCCTATAAAATTCTTTTCAGGATGCAGTCGCGCCATACCAATGGTATACTCTCCCCGACCACAGCCAATTTCCAGCACAATGGGATTGTTATTACCGAAGTGCTCCGAGCGCCATTTGCCAGCCAGCTTTCCATACTTCTCATCACCATCCTGCACCACGTTATCGCGTTCTGCTATAGTTGCAAATTTTGCTAATTTAGATCTTCCCATTATTTATAGTTCTTCAATCTCTGCTACCACAAAGGTACTGCCGCCAATAAAAATTACTTCATCCGGGGCTGCATTTTCTTTCGCAGCCTGCACTGCCGCTGCCACCGTTGTATAACTTTCCCCTTTTAAACCAACAGCATCAGCTTTTTGCTGCAACTCGGCTACCGGCAAGGCTCTTGGTATAGTAGCCTGGCAGAAGTAGTACCTATAGTTTTGGGGCAGCATTTCCAGAATGGTCGTAACATCTTTGTCGTTTACGGCTCCAAAAACAAAGTGCACCTGCTTCGGGTTCAGGCCCTGCAGCTGCGCAAGTATCTGTTTAACACCATCCACATTATGACCGGTGTCACAAATAGTTAAAGGGCTATAGTTCAAAACCTGCCATCTCCCCTTCAACCCGGTCAGCTGTTTGGTATTAGCGAGCCCGCTACGTACAGCCTGATCCGTAATCTGGAAATTACGCTGCTGCAGAACTTCTATAGTTTGCAGCACGCCCGGCAGGTTGTATTGCTGGTAAACGCCGGTCAGGTCCAGTGGTAAGGCAGGCAGGTATAGTTCTCCGTGGCGGTAAACATCAAACACCTGCTGCTCTAAACTATAACTTCTCAGTTCAACGCTATAGTTGTCAGGGGCAAAGTATAAGGGAGCTTCCACTTCACCGGCTTTTGCCTGAAACACTTCCGCTACCTCCAGCTGTTTGGTGCTGATAATAGCTGGTACACCAGGTTTGATGATACCGGCCTTCTCGGCAGCAATTTCCTGCAGGGTATTTCCGAGTAGCGCCTGGTGGTCGTAGCCAATATTGGTGATGAGCGAAGCTTCAGGGGTAATAATGTTTGTTGAATCGAGCCTACCTCCCAAGCCCACTTCAATTACAGCCACATCTACCTGCTCGTCTGCAAAGTACTTAAAAGCCAGCGCCACGGTCATCTCAAAAAAAGATGGCTGCACTTTCTCAAAAAGCGACTTGTTAGCCTCCACAAACCCGATGAGGTACTCCTGCGGCAATTCTGCCCCATTTACGCGGACGCGCTCGGTAAAGGATTTCAGGTGCGGTGAAGTATAGAGGCCGGTCTTATAACCCGACTGCTGCAGCACAGCGGCCAGCATATGCGAGCTGCTGCCCTTGCCATTAGTGCCAGCCACATGCACGGTTTTATAGTGCTGCTGCGGGTTACCCAAAGCATCGCAGAGGGCAATAATGTTGTCGAGGCTCTTCTTAAAAGCAGCATTGCCGATGCGTTGAAACATCGGCAATTGCTGGTATAGGTAATCCAAAACTTCTTGATAGGTCATTTAACAGGCTATCTGGTCTTTATGATATAAGTTACAAAGCCTGTGGCACCTTTGCTGTATTCGGTATTTCCGCCAAGGCGAACAAAAGTAGCTTTTCTATATACTTCCATCCGGTAAATCTCAGCTACCTGCGGCGAAACCGTTGATTCGTGAATTGTGGCACTTTCCACCACCCCATCCGGACTGATCCTGATTTTGATCACTACCTTACCGGTTTCACTGGAGTTGTCAGCTGGTCGTGGGAGGTCGCCCCAGCCCCATCCGGCCATATTCAGTGAACCACCTGCACCGCCACCGGATTTACCGTAAAGTGCTTTCGCATCCAGCTTACCATCAGGGCTCCCCTTGTCGCCTACAGTGCCGGGATTATCGCCATTGTTATTACCGGTAGCTTCGTTGGAGGTACCACTTTTACCGGTTCCCGCTGTAGTAGACGTTTTACCCGGATAAAGGGCTTTTGGCTTCTCGGGTTCCTTCTTCACCACTTCTTCTTTAGGCTGTGGCTTCGGCTCAGGCTTTACTTCTTCCTTTACGGCCACGGGTGCATCCGCTGTGGTAGTCTGTACTTTTGGCGTTTCTACAGGCTTTGGCGGCGTTGGTTGTACTGTTGGCTTAGGCTCCGGAATTACGTCAGGCTGTGTAGGCGCAGGCTTGCTGTCTTCCACATTCTTCGACTCGTTCGGAGTAGCCATCGTCTGCACGTCGCCACTACCCACATTGGCCTGGCCATAGTTTAACTCAATGCCTAATTCTTCCGCTGGAGGTCCCGGGGCACGCCAAGCCATTACGTATATCAAAAGTAAAAGCAGAATAACGTGCACTGCCACACTGACTCCAGCCGCAATACGTTTATTCTTCTCTTCTTCTCTTGTTAAGGCTATTGACATATTCTTACTTATGCTTATTCGCTGGGCAAAGTTGCCAGCGTCACTTTTGCTTTCAGGTTAGAGGCAATACCTGCTACCCTGGCAAGGTGCTCTACAGGTACAGATTTATCTACATGTAATACAACGACACCTTCCCCTTCCTGAGTTCCCTGCAAAAGTGCTGCCAACTGTGGCTCCAGGTCTTCGATTGCTATTGTCCGATCGTTTAAGGCGTAGCGCAAATCTGAAGTTATAGTTACACTGATCTTTTGCATCACCATGTTAGAAGACTTACTGGAAGGCAGACTTACCGGCAAACCTGATGGTGTAACAAAGTTAGATGTAAGCATAAAGAAGATAAGCAGCAGAAAGATGATGTCCGTCATAGACGACATACTGAACTCAGCGCTTATCCTGTTTTTAGAGCGTAAATTCATGCTTATAGTTGTGGTTCTTGTAACAGGTCAAGGAACTCAATGGAAGAGTATTCCATGGCGTGCACGATGTTATCAATTTTGGTAACAAGGTAGTTGTACCCAACATAGGCCGGAAGGCCAATGATAAGACCTGCTGCAGTCGTTACCATCGCTTCATAAATACCACCGGAGAGCAGCTTCGGGCTGATAGAACCTTCAGCCTGGGCAATCGCAATAAATGCCTGGATCATACCAGTTACTGTGCCCAGGAAGCCCAGCATCGGGGCAGCACCGGCTATAGTTGCCAGGCCGGCCAGGTTGCGCTCCAGCTTGCTGATTTCGATCTTACCTACGTTCTCAATAGAAGTCTCGATGTTTTTAAGCGGATTACCAATACGACTGATACCTTTGGAAAGCATGCGGGAAACCGGTGTATTGGTTTGGGCGCACAGCATCTTAGCACCGTTTATGTCGCCGGCAAGTACCATGCTCTTAATGCGGTCATTAAAACCTTCCGGATTCTTGGCTGCTTTTTTCAGGGTGAGGTAGCGCTCCACAAAAATGTAAACGGCGGCCAGCGATAATATAGCCAGCGGATACATAGCCCATCCACCTGCCAGTGCCAGGTCAATGAGCGAAACAGAGGTTTCAGAAGCAGCTTGTGCGCCTTCTGCAAGGGCAGTTGTGTCGGCGGGTGTGCCGGTTGTAATTTGTAATAAGAGTGATGTCATATTAATTAGTAAGTACCCAGATTGAATCTCCGTAAGTTTTTCTGTATTCAGGCATAGCGGCCTGTGCTTCTTCTGCTGTGGCGAAATCTGCTACCGAAACACGGAAAAGGCGGCTTCCTTTTAGCGGAGTAAGCACCTTGCCTTCATGTCCGTTTTTGATAACTGCTTCACGCCCAGTCTCTGCATTCTCTAAACGGGCATAGCCACCCGTAATAATATAAAAACGGCCTGTTCTTTCTGAAACAGTCAGAACAGGTGCAGCAGGCGCATCCACAATAACTTCCTGGTTTATAGCAGCATCTTCAGGAGCATCTAAAGTAGCACTCTCAGCAAGTACTCCCCAGTCATCGGCTATATCCGTATCAGTAGCTCTGAACTCCTCGGTTATTAAAACTCCTGCTGCTGGCAAAAGCTGCTGGTAAGCGGCTTGTTGCTCCATCTCCGAAACAGGAACATAATCGGCAGTATAACGCGCAGCTATAGTTGCACGCGTGCCGGCAGCACCGTCAGAGAACAGAGTTATAGGGTTTAAGGTGCTCAGGTTATAGTCTGTCTGTATAGAAAGCAGGTAGAGCGCAGAGCCCGTTAAACCGGCAATTACGAGCCCGGCAGCAGCACTGTACACCCTGCGCAGGCGACGCTTAAAGCGGCTGCCCGTCTGTGCTGCCTCCTGTTCACGGGTTTTCTGCAGTGTGCGCAATACGGCAGATTCCTCTGCTCTTACTGGCCTTAGCGATAATTCGGGTAATCCGAAGCTGGCTTCTAACAGGTTGTCTCCTTCCCGGTACTCAAACTCCAGACGTTGCGCTGCATTGTACCGGAACACCCCGATATCACTTAGCTCAAAACGATTATCTGTCTGTAGCTTATCATTTACCTGGTTTACAAAGGCTGCTACCACTTGCTGTGCCTCCGGGGCCGAGATGCCGTTATGGTACGCGATGGTACTGATAAGCAACCCATCGTTCAGGATCAGCTTTTCGTTAAAGGCCACGCGCTTGGAAGGCGGCGTAATAATATGCTTCACCGGATGCACCACTGCCGGCACATAGCGGGTTATCAGACCGCCAAAGCCGGGAATGATCACACAGTCGTGGTCATAGAGCAGGTTCTTGATATGCTTTGCAACCATAGGCTACTTTAGAATGAATAGGTAATGCCACCTATCAGGTTTATGCTTTTCACGGGGTAATTTACAAACCTTTCGTATTTGTTACCAAGAATATTATTGGCCATCAGGAACACGGTAAAGGTATTTGTAAATTTATAATCCGCTTTCAGGTTCAGGTCTATAATGTTGTCTGTCTCACGGTTCACAAAAGTACCGTCTGGCCGGTAAATGCGCCCGAAAGAGCTCCCAATATAGTAAAGTTCTGAATTAAAGAGAATCTTGTCGTAGAAGTTATAGATACCGAAAACGCTCGCCATCATCTCCGGACGATGAAAGGGCTGGTCTAACGAAGCCGTGTTATACTTGTTATAATCAAGCTTTAAACCAAGTCGTACCTCATCAATATAATCGAATACTGCTTCGGTATAGATATTCAGAACATTTGTTACGCCATCGTCATACACCAGGTCAAACTTGGTAGAATCTGACACAGAGTTGTTATAGAAGTACAGGTTGCGGTAGTTCTGGTAAGC
>DATBUF010000490.1:0-3647 GCA_036516435.1 Pontibacter sp. | reverse complement strand
CTGCCGGGTATACTTCTACTTCGTTACCGGGCTGTAACTTATAAGTAAAATCCACAGCACTGCCATTTACCACAATCGCATTTACTTCGGGGTGCGGCACGCCCAGCGCTTCTATGGCATCTTTCACAGCCGGAAAATCCCGGAAACTATAGTTGCTCCAGGTATGCTGCCGGGCCGGCTCCAGAAAATCGTTGAGCGTGGCATGAAACCGGAAACGTGCTGTGGCTGACATCGTTGTACTTTTGCTGAACTATAGCTTACGTAAGGCAACTGTAAACTTTGCGGCAGCTTACGCAAAAACCAACGTACCTTTGTGGCTTCATTTACCCGGGTGTGGCGTAATTTTTGCACCGTGCCCGGCAACTGCCCCGGTATGTTGTACTGCCTCATCAGCCTGCACTATAGTTTGCAACCTGTAAGCGCCCAAACTGGTAAAGCTGCTGACCGGCCAAAGACAGCAAACGGGCTGTGTACCTTATTTACTACATGAAGCGAGCGCTTTTAAAATTAATCAAACTCATCGTTTACGGCATTCTGGAGCCGCTGGCCAGGTTTATGAAGGTGGAGTGGTCTGCCTTTTTCAGGAGCCAGAAACCTAAATTAACGATAGCCTACTGGCAACAGAAATGGGCCCGGCTGCGCACCTTTAGTTGGCGGCGCGACCGCAAATCGGTACTGCGCATCGCCTTCCGGACCGGCCTGTACCTGCTGCTGCTTTTCACGTTTTTTTACCTGCTGGTGTACATGGGCGCGATGGGCAGCATGCCCTCCCGCAACGAGCTGAAAGCGGTACAGAACAACACGGCTTCGGAAGTGTACTCGGCTGATGGCGTGCTGCTGGGCCGCTACTACATACAGGATCGCACCAACGTAAAATACAGCGACATTGCGCCTGCTGCCATTCAGGCCCTGATTGCTACCGAAGATGCCCGCTTTTATGAACACTCCGGGGTGGATGTACGCAGCATGGGCCGTGTGATGATAAAGTCTATCCTGCTGCAGGACCAGAGCGCAGTCGGTGGCAGTACCCTGAGCCAGCAGCTGGCTAAAAACCTGTACCCGCGCCGCCAATCCTGGTTCTGGGATATGCCCGTAAATAAGCTCCGCGAGATCATTATTGCCCGCAAATTGGAAGGTATTTACTCCAAAGAGGAGCTCCTGGAATTGTACCTGAATACCGTGCCCATGGGCGGCAACCTGTATGGCATTGAGCGGGCGGCGCAGCGTTTCTTTAACAAGCCTGCGCATGAGCTTAAAACAGAAGAAGCCGCCGTGCTGATCGGGATGCTGAAAGCTACCACTACCTACAACCCGCGCCTGCACCCTGAAAAATCAGAACAACGTCGCAATGTAGTGCTCAGCCAGATGGTAAAGTACGGCTACCTGGATGCTGGTAAAGCCGAAGTGCTGAAGAAGAAACCGCTGAAGCTAAACTATACTGTCACGAACCACAACGATGGCATGGCTCCTTATTTTAGAGAGCAACTGCGCCTGGAGCTGGTAGAATGGGCTGCCTCTAAAAAGAAGGAAAACGGAGACCCTTATAACCTCTATACCGACGGACTGAAGATTTACACTACCATTGATGCGGGCATGCAGGCGCACGCCGAAAAAGCAGTTCGGAACAAAATGGCCGCACTGCAGCGCACGTTTGATGCCCACTGGCGCGGCCGCAACCCCTGGGGCCGCGATGCCAGCGTGCTGCAGGAAGCTATGCGCCGCTCCGACAGGTATAAAAAAGCCAAAGCCAGCGGCAAAACCGATGCTGAGATCACAGAAGCTTTCCGCAAGCCCAGAGCCATGAGTGTGTTCAGCTGGCAAGGCAACAAGCAACTCTCCATGTCGCCGATGGATTCGCTGGCCTATTACCAGAAGTTCCTGAATGCAGGGCTGCTTTCTATGGACCCGTACACCGGCGAGATCAAAGCCTGGGTAGGCGGTATCAACCACCATGTGTTCAAGTACGACCACGTGCGCTCCAAACGGCAGGTAGGCTCTACTTTCAAACCTATCGTTTACGCTGCTGCCCTGGAACGTGGCGTGGCTCCGTGCACCTGGTTCGAGAACCAGCGGGTTACCTACAAAGAATACGATGACTGGTCGCCACGTAACGCTAACGACCAGTATGGTGGCGAATACACCATGCGCGGGGCGCTGGCACATTCTGTAAACACCGTTTCGGCACAGGTAATGATGAAGGCTGGTGTAAGAAAGGTGGTGGATGTGGCGCACCGGCTGGGCATCGAAAGTGATATTCCGGAGGTGCCTGCCCTGGCATTAGGCGTGGCCGATCTGTCGTTGCTGGAGATGGTACACGCCTATGCCACTATCGCCAACCAAGGGTATAAAGTAGAGCCTGTTTACATCCGCAAAATAACCGACCGCAACGGCAACGTGCTCCGCCAGCACCGCAACGACACGCACGTACGCCGGGCCATTTCCGAATCAAACGCAGCCGTTATGCTGCACCTGATGCAGGGTGTGGTGGAAGAAGGCAGCGCTGCCAAGCTCCGCTCGCAGTTTGGTTTACAGATGGATATCGCCGGCAAAACAGGTACCACACAAGACCACGCCGACGGCTGGTTCATCGGCATTACGCCTAAGCTGGTAACGGGTGTATGGGTGGGCGCCGAAAGCCCGAAGGTGCGTTTCCGTACGCTGCAACTGGGTCAGGGAGCAAACACAGCGCTACCTATCTGGGGAGATTTTAACAAGCGCATAGCTATAGACCCGGCGTATAAGGGTTACTACAACAGCCGCTTTACTCCACTCCCGGCTTACCTGCAGGGCCTGGTAAATTGTGAATCTTTCCGGGAAGAGCCACCCCACGAAAACTTCTTTGACCGGCTGTTTGAAAATGTTGGTGGTAAGGTAAAAGACACTTTTAAAGAGTGGAAAGAGGAAAGGAAAAAGCGTCGCGAAGAACGCAAGCGTGCGCGCAAGAAGAAAGAAAAGTGGGACAGGGACTAAGGACCAGTGATTAAAGGGATTTGTCCGATTTTCAGGATTTGGCTATTGCTATAGTTTACCTGAACCGGGATTAATGGAGATTTGATGGATTAGTGGGATTGTGCTGCTTTAGCTATAGTTTAAGTTATAGTTCTATAGTTACTGCATTAACCCACCCCTAGCCCCTCCCGAGAGGGGAATTACTGCCATTGCTATAGGTGAGGGCTATAGCTCTATAGTTAAAAACATACCATATGTGCTGTTTCGGACCTCTATGTCCGAAACCTCTCTGCTGCGGACTTCCTAGTCCGCATTGCTCAGGCCGCTGCTATAGTTCTATAGATACCGAATCTTATACATGTCAGCTGCAGTTTGGCCCTGTGGCCCAGTTGAGTTACAAACTCAACATCATGGTTAGACACGGGTTGCAAACCCGCGCCAGCAATAAATTTCAGCTATTGCTATAGTTGAAGGTTGTAGTGCTATAGTTCCAGACCAAGAGCGGACAGGTCGCGACCTGTCCCTACGAAACTACTACCACGAGAAAGAGTCGGAGCTTAGCAGATCAAACTATAGTTAGGCTATAGCTATGCGAAAGATTTCAGTCTTTGGGTTGAGCGCCTTTGACTTATTGCGGTGCCGCAGGCAATCCGACGCAGGAGGATAGCAAGAAGGCAGCAGCGCGATGCCCGAAGACG
>DATBUF010000489.1:0-3344 GCA_036516435.1 Pontibacter sp. | reverse complement strand
TCGTCTGTTGTGTGTTGCTGCTGGCAACCGGTACTAAATGTGGCGCTGCCAGCTAAGGCCAGCACCCACAGGCTCATTTTTTTCATAGTTGAATAGTAGTTTTCTATATAGTGTTTCAACATCCAGAACCGTGCCAGTTGTAGTTGTTAGTTTATAGTTGTGACTTATGCCTGATAACTCAAGACTATAGTAGCATTATAGTTTACAACGATAAAAACGATTATACTGCTGCTCTCTTTCGACACCTTCATAAGCCTTTACTTGATTAGCACATTTAAAACCAGAAAGTGCTGTTGCTATAGTTTCAACTATAGTTCTATAGTTGCTGCACCCTTCCCTTCCCACTCAGGAGAAAGGTCTTTACTGCCATTTACCCCCTCTGACTATAGTTTGGGGTGCTGAAAATAACTGATTGCTGCTGCACCTGGCCCGGCACAGCACCGGGCTCCTGTTTTATGTAGGGGCTAAGCTGCTTTCCGCCGCAGCATGTCAATTAAAAGAATACGAAACTTTTAGATTCCTTCTTTTGACCGTACCTTCGCGGGTATACAAAGTAATCCTATCCTGAGAGGTATCATGAAAAAGCCCATTCTGGTGCTTGCCTTCGCCACTATCCTGTTAAGTGGCTGCCATACAGGCCCAACGCAAGCTGAACAAAAAACTGAACTGGAACAACACGTTATGGCCGTGCACGACTCTGCCATGGCCGATATGGGTACTATATTTAAATTACGGAGAAACCTGCGTGCTCTGCGCGATACTCTGGCAACCCAGCAAACCGACAGCGCTACCCTGCACCTGCTACAGCAGCAAATTACAGGTCTGAGCAAAGCCGATGAAAGCATGATGCGCTGGATGCGCAACTACAAGGCCCCTGATACCCTGCAGCATGAACAGGCCATGAACTACCTGCAGCAGGAGCTCCGAAGTATAGAAAAAGTAAAAACCACGATGGACAGCACGATAGATGCTGCCTCCAAAGTTTATCAGCAATATGAGCCACAAAAATAACTACAGCTTTAAGAACAGTGTACTGGCAGCCTTGTTATTGGCCGCTTCCGCACTTACCTATAGTTGCCAGAGCGACACCACTACTACAACATTACCTATCCTGGGTTCGCGCGAGGCCGTGGAGCGCCAGGTAGACGGCAAAACTATAGTTGACACTGTGTACCACCAAATCCCTGATTTTGCCTTTGTAGACCAGGACAGTCAGTTGGTAACACAGGAAACTGTAGCTGGCAAAATCTATGTAACGGATTTCTTTTTTACTACCTGCCCGAGCATCTGTCCGAAAATGAAGAGCCAGATGCTGCGCGTGTACGAAAAGTATAAAGATAACCCTAACGTAGTGCTGCTGTCGCATACGATAGATCCTGCCCACGATACAGTGGCCGTGCTAAAAGACTATGCCGAGCGCCTGAATGTAACCTCCGGTAAGTGGCACTTTGTAACCGGCGACCGCGATAAGATTTACGATATGGCCCTGAAGTATTTTGTAGGCGTGCAGGAAGATAGCCAGGCAGAAGGCGGCTTCGCGCACAGCGGCGACTTTATGCTTGTAGATCAGAACCGCCACATACGCGGCCATTACCACGGCACCGAACAGGCTGATGTAGACCGCCTGCTACAGGACATGGATATTCTGCTGAAAGAGGTACAACATGAGAAAAAATAAGTTTGTTATTGGCGTGGCGAGCGCTATGGCGCTTACCACCCTTACCCAGTGTTTTACAGAACAGCAGAACCAGGGGCAGCGGCTCTACGCACAGCATTGCCAGAGCTGCCATATGGAGGATGGCTCCGGGCTACGCGGCCTGATACCGCCTGTAGCTAACGCCGACTACCTGCAGACACACCGCCATGAGCTGGCTTGCCTTATCCGGCATGGCGCTGATGGCCCGATGGTGGTAAATGGAGTTACTTATGATAAAGAGATGCCCGGCATAGCCCATATGGGCCCGGATGAGATCACCAACCTGCTCAACTATATCCAGACCAACTTTGGGAACAAGAACGAGCGGTATACCCTTACTGAGGTAACCCAGATGCTGGAGACCTGCCCCGTGCCTTACGAGTAGCCCTCATTCAGAAACTATAGTTTAAAGTGAGGCTGGCTTGTAGCAATCTGCATTAAGATACATGCTATGGTAAGTGTTTTCCTTTTTCCAGGAGGCCTCACTTTTATCTCTTCTTACACCGCGCTTTGTTGCCGAAACTGCTGTCGAGAAGCCGAAGAATTTACTTTCTTTGTTCGCAATCTTACTCTCAACCCACTGCAGGGTTACCGCCACTCTTTCCAGCTGATCAACATGGATATTATACTTGCGCAGGTCCTGTTGTATCCATCCTTTTTGCCCCTTTTTCACTTCAACAATGATGTTGTCCTGTAAAAGCGGTTCAGCTGGCATGTCGTCACGTACAGCATACATGTTCAGGCGCAGCTTTACACTTTCAAATTCGTTAAAAGTGACATAAAAATTAAAATCATTCAGAAAGCAGGCCCCATTCAGGTTAAGGATATTGCCCATCTCCCCTCCCAGTTTATCATCCAGCTCGTCGTTGCGGCTAAAGAAAACCGCATGCGTAAAATACTCCCTGTCATTCTTGCCAAGCACTTTAGATTTTAGCTTAACAGGCCGTACCGCCACTTCGCTTAGCTCTACTGCCGAAGGCTTCAGTTTCACATCCAGGTTCTTGTTCTCCACGCCAGACAGTTTCAGGGCAGCCTTTTCAAAACCAAGACTGGATATGATCACACTATCTGAAGCTCTTATGTTTGCTGAGGGCACACTAAAATTGAACCTGCCTTCGGCATCTGCAACAGTTCCGTACTCTTTCCCTAGCACTCCCACCGAGGCATAGGCAATCGGCTCGCCGGTAGCAGCATTACGTACACTACCTTTTACAACTATAGTTTGGGCCAACAAAGCCAGCGGACTACACAGGAGCACCACCAGAACAAAGATTCTGTTCATCGGGAATATACTAGATTTGCTATATAACTGAAATAGTTAAGTCATTAGTATATCCTACCTGAAAAGGCTGCTACAAACTATAGATTAGAACAATCCTTAGTTTGAGTACTTACGAAGGGTTCTGCAGCTCATAGTTGCTGAGCTATGACGTAGGGTATGACGTGAGAAATGATTTACCTGCTCTTTGCTTGTTTTAAGAGCCTCCTATATTTCAATAAAATGGTGCCCAAATCAGTGCCTGTAAAACAAAAAAGCCCCTCAGCATGTGCTAAGGGGCTTTTCAGTGATCCCGTTAGGATTCGAACCTAAGACCTACTGCTTAGAAGGCAGTTGCTCTATCCAGCTGAGCTACGAGACCATGGCAAC
>DATBUF010000488.1:0-7464 GCA_036516435.1 Pontibacter sp. | reverse complement strand
AAGACGAGGCCTCGCGGCCGTGAGCGC
Organism: Pontibacter sp.; assembly: GCA_036516435.1. Taxonomy (GTDB): domain Bacteria; phylum Bacteroidota; class Bacteroidia; order Cytophagales; family Hymenobacteraceae; genus Pontibacter. Next base: position 7,437 of record DATBUF010000488.1, on the reverse strand, counting down.
ACCAAAGTAAACTATAAAACAAGGGGCAAGTAAAGCTCCCAGGAATAAAAGAGGCTATGGAACAACAGGCTTATGGCAAGCAGCAACTATAGAACTATAGCTAAGCAGCAAGCAAAGGCAACTATAGCCAACTATAAAACTATAGCCTAATCCGTGCTAAACGCAACAGCAACTATAGGAACACATCCACTAAAGTATAATGAAAAATAGCAGCACTTGACAATGCTGCTATTCCTGTTACTCAGTATTATACTGATCAAAAAACCGCTGTTTTGCCCGATCCCCTTTCCGCACAAAAGGCCTGATAATAAGGCGGGTGCCGTTCTCGTAAGTAAAAAACTTATATACCCAGTTACTCAGCACAACCAGCTTGTTCCGGAAACCTACGAGCGCCATTACGTGCACAAACAACCAGATTGCCCATGCGATGAACCCACCGAAATGCATGTTACCGGGCAGGTCTGCCACAGCCCTGTTGCGCCCGATAATGGCCAGGGAGCCTTTGTCAGTGTATTCAAACTTCTCTAATGGCTCGTTGCGCTGCAACCGGATCAGGTTTTTGCCAAGCAGCTTCCCCTGCTGTATGGCAGGCTGTGCCACCCCGGGGTGACCCTTCGGAAACTTTTCTGTCTTCATAAAGGCAATGTCGCCGATAGCAAACATGTCCGGGAAACCAAGTACCTGGTTATATTCATTCACATGTATACGACCCCGCTCTACAACTTCGGCCGGAATACCGTCGATCAGTGCACCGGCTACGCCAGCAGCCCAGATGAGCGTGTTTGTTCTGATCTGGTCACCGTTTTTAAGTACAGCTGTTTCCCCATCGTAACTCTCCACCACCGTATTTAGCGTAATGTTTACCCCCAGCTGCTTCAGGTACTTGTACGTCTTCTCGCTGGCCTCCTTCGACATAGGCGGCAGCACCCGGTCCATTCCTTCCACCAGGTAAATATTCATTTTGCTGATATCTACACCCGGGTAGTCTGCCGGCAACACGTGCCTTTTCATTTCAGCAAGAGCACCGGCCAGTTCCACACCTGTTGGCCCCCCTCCTACAATCACAAAGTTCATCAGGCTCTGCTGAATTCCAGGATCGGGAGTCATGCTGGCCTGCTCAAAGCACTGCAGCATTTGGCTGCGCAGGTTTAAAGCATCTGGTATCTTTTTAAGCGGGAAAGAGAATTTCTTGATCTGGTCGTTTCCGAAGTAGTTGGTTTTTGTTCCTGTCGCGATTACAAGGTAGTCGTACTTCAACTCCCCGATAAGTGTAGTAACCACTTTCGCCACGGGATCTATATGAGTCACCCTCACAAGCCTGAAATGGAAATCTTCGTACTTGTCGGCACCGAAAAGTTTGCGAAGTGGTTCTGCTATAGCATCAGGCTCAAGGCCTGCAGTAGCCACCTGGTAGAGCAATGGCCAGAAACCATGATAGTTCTGTTTATCAAACATCACCACCTGGAAGTTCTTACCACGCAGTTGTTTGGCAAGGTTAATACCTCCAAATCCGCCACCTATAATAATTACGCGTGGCTTCGGGGTGTCGGGTATATTGAGTGCAAGGTTTGTTACTGGGAGCATATTTCGTTTTTTTAGCATGAGCAAACAGAGGTACAAATGCTCTGCTGCAAGTGTAAGCTACACACATAGCTACATTGCCAAATAACGAAACGGACGGTGCTTAGTTACTTTCTGAGGGCTACACAAAATCAGAAACAACTATAGCAGGCATAGCAAAATAGCTACTGCAACAAGCAAAGAGCTACAGGCGGCACCTGCTTAACAGCAAGCGCAACTATAAGGAATTACTTTTTCTTAAACTCTCCATTCTTCAGCATGTCGAGCAGCTTCAGTACCGCAAACGGACTTATAGTTGGTATCAGGTAGCGGTTCTGCTGTTGTATCTGCTGGTGCTGGTTAAATACTTTGGAATTAGCATTGCCATCCATCGGCACTACTGTAAATAACTCCCTTAAGCGTTGAGGGTCCAGGTTGCGGCTGGCGGCTGAGCGGCCTTCGTCAGGTAGTTTCAGGGCCAGTACGGCTTCCTTAAAGTCCCGCTCCGTGGCCCAGGGTATTACTTTCACTTCTGCCAGTTCTATAGCTGCCTCCTGCATCTGCATGATAATGGAGTAGCTGTCGGATGAGTAGGTTTTAGGGATTACCAGTGTTTCCCGTTTGTACCCTAGGGCACTGAACACCACGGTATCGCCGGTGAGTACAGGCAGTGAAAAGAAACCGTAGCGGTTGGTTTGCACACCGCGGTTCGTGTTAGGTACATACACGCTCACACTGCCTACGCCATACAGGCTATCACCTACTGTAACAAACCCGGACAGCTGCACTACGCGGCGCCCTCCCTGTGCTTTCGCCTGCTCTGGCATGGCTGCAAAAGCACAAACTATAAGTATAGTAGCTACTATAACTCTGTACAACTTCACGTGGCTGATAATCGACTTCATGTAGTACAATTATAGGGTTTATTATTTTATTATAGCAGCTTTTACCTAATTTTGTTTGTCTCTGGATCAGAATCATGCGTCTAAAACATTTCAGCTTAGCCTTTGGAGAACAGATATTTAAAGCGCTCGCCGATGAGTCGCGGGTACGTATTCTGCACCTGATTTTGCGCAATAAAGAAATGTGTATTTCCGACCTGGAGCAAGTACTCGATTTTACCCAGACTAAAACGTCGCGCCACTTGGCTTACCTGCGCAGTGCCGGCCTTGTTGCCCCGCGAAAACTGGACCAGTGGGTTTACTACTCGCTCAAGGACGAAGCCGCTGACATGATAAACCAGATCTTCAGTTACCTGGAACGCGACGCCACCCTGCTAAAAGACCAGGAAGTATACCAGATCCTGTACTCCAACCGCGAGCTGGCCATCAACAAACTGCATAACCGCCGCTGGGCAAGCTTCTGATACCAGCACTATAACTATAAGGCCTCCGTTTTATTGCCTATCTTAGCCTTCCGGCAGCTCTGCCCCAATGTAAAAAGCGGCAGAATCATAGAACATTGCCGCCAACGGCGCGTTATATTTTAACTTCTTTAGCTATTCCGCATGAAAACATATACTCACCTGCTCTTCGACCTTGACCATACCCTCTGGGACTTTGAGAAGAACTCCGAAGAAACTCTACAAACGCTGTTTGAGACTTATAACCTGGCAGCTTTCAATAAGTTCGACTGCAACTCTTTTTACCGGAAGTATAAGTTCGTGAATATGCTGCTCTGGGACCTGTATAACAAAGGGAAAATAAGCCAGCAGGAGCTACGCGAGCAACGGTTTGTGAAAACGCTTACAGGCCTCGGCCTGCGCCCCGAAGAAGTACCTGCGGGTCTGTCAGAAGCTTACACGGACCTCTGCCCCACCAAAACAGCAGTCTTCCCTTATACACATGAGGTGCTAAGTTACCTGCAACCAAAGTACGGATTGCACATCCTGACAAATGGTTTTAAAGAAGTACAGGCTATCAAGATGACGTCTTCTGACCTGCACAAGTATTTTAAGGAAGTAGTCACCTCGGAGTGCTGCGGATATAAAAAGCCGGATAAGCGCATGTTTGAACACGCCCTGGAGCGCATAAACGTTAGGCCTGAAGAGTGCCTGATGATTGGTGATAACCTGGAGTGCGACATAGATGGCGCCCGCGCGGCAGGCATAGACCAGGTATATTTTAATCCTGAAAAAAGCAGAACCAAATTACGCCCAAAACCAACTTACGAAATACATTGCCTGAGTCAGCTACAGGAAATACTCTAAACTATAACTCCCGGCTACTGCAGCCGGGAGTTATAGTTTAGTCCTTAGTTGCTGAGAGCACCTATAGTAGTTAACCTTTACAATTTCTTCACTCGCACTATAGAATCGGGCATACACATGAAAACTATAGTATACCTTTCTCATTTTACATAAATAGTTATTCACAGGGTCAGGAAAGAACGTAAATCCACCATAGTCTTACCCTGAGAGTATGAAACACATAATGGCCGTTCTTAGCTTCTTGTACCTATCCTTGCCTGTATTCGGGCAGCAGCAGGACTCTACACGTAAACTGCCTGCAAAGGTGCACCATGCAGAACCACTATATATTGACCTGATCCGGGACCTTGGCGCCCGGAAGGGTGAAAAAGAATGGAATATTGGTGGCGAGGCAGAAGAGCAAAGCGGTTACCAGGTATACGGAGGCTTTATAGAATATGAGTTTGCCCCCTTTAACCGCTTGGGTATGGAGCTGGAAATACCATTTGAGTTTTTTGGCTTCAGAAACAACTCGCAAGAGCGGAGCAGCATTACCAGGAACAGGATCGAAAGTATTAAGCCAGCTATCCAATATACTTTCTTAGTGTCTCCTGAATACCAGACTTCCCTTGCTGTAGGCTATATTCACCGCTTTAACCTGCACTCTTTTCACACTATACGCCAGGAGAACGACGTTTTTAAAGGAAACAGTTTTAATCCTTTTTTTGTAGCTGCCAAAAAATGGGGCTCAAGCATTCACTCCCTTATTAACACCGGCCCGCTGTGGGAGCACTCTAACGAGGAAGATGACACCGACTTTTCTTACCAGGTTAACTATAGTTTGTATTACATGATTCCGCAAACCCGCAACTTCCTGGGCGTAGAGGTAAATCAGGAATTTTCCCATGATCATACACTAACTGTATTACGCCCTCAGGTAAAAGTTGCTATTCTGTCTAATCTGGCTCTAGGGCTGGTAGCAGGTATTCCTATAGATAGCGAGGAGGAAGGTATTGGAGGGATGTTTCGCCTGATTTATGAGCCGCCAGGCAAAAAGTAGCAAGCAAGTACAGGTAAGCATCGTTTTGTTTTACTATAGGCACTTACCTGTACTTGCTTGTTAGTTATGCTTTACAATTAATCCTTGATGTCCTTTTTGGTTTCCAGGGCTCTTAGCTCTGCATGAAGCAGCTTGATTTTGGCTTTGTCGTCGGTACCCAGGTCTTTCTCCACTACTTTTCTTCGGGCATCCAGCTTCTTCATGATTGCCTGTGCTTTGTTCCATTCGGCGTCAGTCCAGTTGTCGTTGCGCTCACGTACGCTTTCCAGCAGTGTAATATAGGCTTGGCGCAGGTTTGCGGCTGGTATTTTATTTATATCGGCATAAGGGCCCAGGAGCTCCTGTTGTAGTGCAGGCACCCCGTTATTGTTCTGCTGCGTTTGCATGGCGCCATTACCCTGCGTTGTAGTATTGGTAGCTTGTGCAGCGGCTGAAAAACTCAGCGCTCCGGCCAGTAACAGGCTCGCACATATTTTATTCGTCGTCTTCATAGGTATCATATTTACTTCTTATAAATACTAATTGCAAGCACATATTACGCATAATAGTGCAATTATAGTTACATCTCCAGCTGTTTTTCCACTTACAGGTTCAACCTATAGTTCTGATTTCCTGTGCACTATAGGCTTAATCTCCAGCAACCAGATTTTCCAAAGCAGTACAATTCAGGTTAACTTTTATGCCCTTTTAGTGTACTATTGGCAGGGTACGAACCAACAAGAAAGGCCACCCTTTACGGGCAGCCTTTATATTGTTGGTTTGTCAGGTACTTAGAAGATATTGCTTAATAAGCCCGGAGCTATACCTAGTAAAATGGTCAGGGCAGTGCAGATGATTAACACCAGGTTAGCAAAGCCACTTACTGTTACTTTCTCCTTTTCGTCTGCCGGGTGCAGGTACATGGCTATTACAACTTTAATGTAGTAGTAGATACCTATCGCTGCCAATATTACTGCCAGCACAATCAGCCACATCAGGTTACCCGTCTGCACTACTGCTGAGAACACAAATAATTTACCAAAGAAGCCCGCTGTGAGAGGGATACCTGCCAAAGAAAGCATCGACACAGTCATCATAAAGGCTAACAGCGGGTTTGTTTTACCCAGTCCATTAAAGCTCTCAAACGTACTTCCGCCACGGCTGTCTTCTACCAGTTTCAGTATTCCGAAGGAGATGATAGAAGCAAAAGCATAAGCCACTGAGTAAAAGAAGAGGGCGTTTTTTGAAAGATCGTTAAAGGCAACCAGCGTCATCAGCAGGTACCCGGCATGCGACACAGAGGAATAAGCCAGCATGCGCTTCATGTTCGTCTGGATAACAGCTCCTATGTTACCTACCACCAGTGTAAGCACCGTAATCGCGATCATAGTAGGGAACCATACCGAGAAAGAGGGTTCAAAAGCAGCCATCATCAGTTTGTAGAAAGCCGCAACACCCGCTGTTTTTACGACTGTAGCCATAAAAGTAGTGAACAGGGTTGGCGTACCTTCGTACACATCCGGTGCCCAGAAATGGAAAGGTGCAGCTGATATCTTAAAGGAAATACCGATTACGAGCAGCAGCAGGCCAAGTACAAAAATGGTGTTGGTTATACCGTCTGCAGCAGCTATCTGCGCCGCATTAATCTCTGTAATATTGAAAGTGCCTGTAGCACCATACATCAGCACAATACCGAATAGTAGTACACCGGTAAAGAAAGACCCCATCAGGAAATACTTCAGGGCTGCTTCGTTAGAACGCAGGCTACGCTTGTTGCTACCCGCCAGCACATACATGGCAATCGAAACAATCTCCACGCCTATAAACAGCATGATCATGTTCTCGTAGCCTACCATCATAATAGTACCTACCAGCGAGAATAACAGTAATGAGTAGTATTCTGCCAGGTTATCATCTTCCTTATCAATATAGCTCTGCGAAAACGGAAGTATGAGCAGGGTGGTCAAAGTCATGATGCCCGTAAACGCCACCGCATAGTTGTCGATGGTGAGCATGTTGTTGAAGTAAGTCTGGGTATTGTTCCAGCCAAGCAGGTTCACACCGAACACCACTATCAGGAACAGCAGCGCCAGCGGCAATAAAATTTTCTTTGACTTCAGGAAACCTACAAAGAGGTTGATGATGCCGAAAACTGAAAGAAGTATGATCGAGGTCATGTCGTCGTATTTCCTGTAAATTTTAAATCCGCTTAGCGGTTGATGATGTTCAGCAGGTTACCTACAGCCGGCTCCGAAATGCTCAGGAAGGTATTCGGGAACAAACCGATCCAGAACACCATGATCACTAACGGTATCAGTACTGCCTTTTCATTCGCTGTAAGATCTGTAAAAGCTTCTGTAGCTGCTGACTTGGTGCCAAACATCACACCCTGGAACATGCGCAGCATATAAACTGCCGCCAGGATAATGGTCAGACCAGCCACAGCTCCAAACCAGGCATTGTACTGGTACACACCTGACAACAGCAGGAACTCCCCTACGAAACCATTTGTAAGTGGCAGCGCAATAGAGCCCATCAGCAGGATAAGGAAGATGATGGAAAGCGCTTTCGCATTCTGTGTAATCCCTCCCAGGCTGGTGATTTCGCGTGTATTGGTGCGGCTGAAGATGATGTCGATGATAAAGAACAG
>DATBUF010000487.1:0-1655 GCA_036516435.1 Pontibacter sp. | reverse complement strand
TAATTTTATAGTACGCAGGCGCAGGCTGTTGCCCACCACCGATACTGAACTGAACGCCATAGCTGCACCTGCTATCATAGGGCTGAGCAGAAATCCGGTGAACGGGAACAGGACCCCAGCCGCTACAGGTATACAGATTACGTTGTAGAAGAACGCCCAGAACAGGTTTTGGCGGATGGTTTTAACTGTAGCCCGCGATAACTTCACAGCCGCTGCTACCTGGTTTAAATCAGAGCGCATCAGGGTAATACCGGCTACATCCATCGCAATATCGGTACCCTGCCCCATGGCAATACTGATGTCGGCGGTGGCAAGGGCCTGCGCGTCGTTTATACCGTCGCCAACCATGGCTACGTGCTTACCGTTGGCCTGCAGTTCTTTTACAAAGTCTGCCTTGTCCTGCGGCATCAGTTCGGCTTTATAGTGGGTAATGCCTACTTGTCGGGCTACCGCAGCTGCAGTTTGCTTGTTATCGCCGGTAAGCATGTATACTTCCAGACCAGCTTCCTGCATGGCTTTTATACCTTGTGCCGCCGTTTCTTTTATAGGGTCGGCTACCGCGAATACGCCCAGCGCGTTTTCAGCATCCGCAAAGTAAATCACGGTTTTGGCCTCGTTCTGCAGGTTTATAGTTTGTTCCGACAGCTGGGCAGGTATGGTGATGCCATGTTGGTTCAGCAGTTTAGCGTTACCGGCATAGTAGCGTTTGCCAGCAAAATCTGCCTCAATGCCCATACCGGTCAGGCTGCTGAAATAGTCAGGTTGCTGCACCTGCGCACCTGCCTCTTTGTAGTAGGTATATACCGCCTGCGCTATCGGGTGCTCTGACTGGGCTTCCATGGAGTAAAAGTATACTTCCAGTTGCTGCGGATGCTGCACATTGCTTGCCCATACCACGTCGGTCACGGTTGGTTTGCCCTGGGTTATAGTTCCGGTTTTATCCAGAATAACGGCATTCACTTCATGCGCTCGTTCCAGGCTTTCGGCATCTTTTATCAGGATACCGTTTTCGGCTCCGCGGCCTACGCCTACCATAATGGCCGTTGGTGTCGCCAGGCCAAGTGCACACGGGCAGGCAATTACCAGCACCGAAATCATCGACAGGAAGCCCTCTGTTAAGTACGCTTCGCCGCCCAGTATGATCCACGACAACAGGGTAAGCACAGCAATTCCCAGCACCACCGGCACAAAAATGCCGGCAATTTTATCCACCAGTTTCTGTACCGGTGCTTTGCTGCCCTGGGCTTCCTGCACCATTTTAATGATGTGAGCCAGCATGGTTTCGCCGCCGGTTTTCTGAGCCGTAAGCTGCACGCTGCCTTTCTGGTTTATAGTTCCGGCATACACCATGTCACCGGGCTGTTTCTGTACCGGGAGCGGTTCGCCGCTCAGCATGCTCTCATCCAGGTATGTAGTACCGGCTACTACTTCTCCATCCACAGGTACACGGTCTCCGGGCAGAAGTATAACCCTGTCCCCTACCCGTACTTCTTCTATCTTGATCTCCAGTTCAGTTCCGTCCCGAAGGATACGGACTGTTTTTGGTTGCAGCCCCATCAGCTTTTTAATGGCCTCCGAGCTTCGGTTCTTCGCTCCTTCTTCCAGGTATTTGCCAATCAGGATAAAGGCGATGATTACGGCCACCGCCTCAAAGT
>DATBUF010000486.1:0-18076 GCA_036516435.1 Pontibacter sp. | reverse complement strand
AGGCAGCCTTCCTCAAAGCCCCATTCTTCCCCGTCTTCCTCAAGTATCTCCGGGTTTATGAAGGCCTTCTTCACGCCTTTGCCTTCGTCCTCCTCGTCCATCATTGGTTCCGAGTCAATCACGAACAGGCGAATGCTTTTGCCGATTTGCGGTGCTGCCAGCCCTACGCCGTGCGCGTGGTACATGGTGGTATACATATCGTCCACCAGCTCTTTCAGGTTCGGGAAATCATGAGGAATGTCTTCTGCTTCCTTTTTCAGCACAGGGTCGCCGTAGGCTACAATAGGGTAAATCATATGGTTTTGCTCTCTAAATACGATTGTAAAATAATGGCAGCGCTCACGCGGTCTACAGTGCCTTTGTCCTGGCGGTCTTTCTTTTTAAGGCCACCAGCCAGCATGGCTGCCTGTGCCATTTTAGATGTAAAGCGCTCATCTATGGTATGCACCGGTATACCTGGGAACTCCCGTTGCAGGGTACGCATAAATCCAACTACATGCTGCGTCGCATCCGAGTCTTCGCCGGAAAGGCGGCGTGGCATACCCAACACTATAGCTTCTACGGGCTCGCGTTGCACGTAGGCTTTCAGGTAAGCCAGTGCATCTTTCGTATGCACGGTATCCAGCGGGTTTGCCACAATCTGCAGCACATCTGTAACCGCCAGCCCCACGCGTTTTGTTCCGTAGTCAATCGCCAGTATCCTGCCCATAGTTTGTATTTGTACGGCAAAGGTAAGGATTAAATTGCTGAATTGTTAGTTGTTGATTGTCTGGACTACAGAAGAAGGGAGTACAATAAGAGAGCTTTGCACGTGGTAGCCTAATCGGTTTCGGCAGCTTTTCAGCTCTTGATGCCTATACCTTTTAGTTGATACCGTTCCGGAATCATGCATTCAGAATTTATAACAACAGCTGTAGTAGTGTGTTAGAATGCAACCCTGTTAAATTTGTATTTGTATAGATAAGGAGCCCTTCTGTATATTTATAGTAACAGCAACCGGCCGCTGGTTGAGCTGGTTATACATACACAACACATGCATATGAGCAATATGGAGCAAGACGAGGAGAAGAAGAGAGTTGTCCGAAACTCGCCGATACAGATAAAGATGCCACTGCTGTTTGCCATGGCGTTGGCGGCCGGTGTGCTCATTGGCGCTAACACCTTCTCGCCGTCTACCACTAACCCGCAGGACACTGCCAAAAGCTATCTGAAGTTTCGCGATATACTCAGTTACATAGACCGGGACTACGTGGACACCGTGAATACAGAAGAGCTGACAGATTATGCTATTACTGAAATGCTGAAGAAACTGGACCCGCATACGTCCTACATCCCGGCAGATGAAATGGCCATGGCCCGCTCGTACCTCGAAGGCGACTTTGAAGGCATTGGCATCGAGTTCAATATTTTTAACGACACAGTGTATGTTATTGCCCCGCTGAGTGGCGGGCCGTCAGAAACGGCGGGTATACTGGCCGGTGATAAGATCATAAAAGTAAACGGCGAAACTATAGCCGGTACCGGAATCACGAACGAAGGTGTATTTAAGCGCCTGCGTGGTAAGAAAGGTTCCGAGGTTCAGCTGAGTGTGATGCGTCGTGGCAATGAGAAACTGTTGCCTTTTAGCCTGAAGCGCAATAAAATCCCGACCGTATCGGTGGATGTGAGCTATATGGTAAACGACAGGACGGGATACATTAAAGTAAGCCGCTTCTCAGCACACACTTTTGAAGAGTTTAAGGAGGCGCTGACGAATCTTAAAAAGAAAGGCATGAACCAGCTTGTGCTTGACCTGCGTGGCAACCCCGGTGGCTACATGGACCATGCTACCCGTATGGCCGATGAGTTCCTGGCCGGTAACAAGCTGCTGGTGTATACCGACGGCAAAGGTACCCGCTACGACTCTAAAACATTTGCCCGCACCAAAGGCGATTTCGAAAGCGGTCCGCTGATTATACTGGTGGATGAAGGAAGCGCCTCTGCTTCGGAGATTGTGGCTGGTGCTATACAGGATAACGACCGCGGGCTTATAGTTGGCCGCCGCTCGTATGGCAAAGGGCTGGTGCAAATGCCAATTCCGTTAAACGACGGTTCGGAACTGCGCCTGACGATATCGCGCTACTACACACCAAGTGGCCGCTCCATCCAAAAGTCGTATACCAAAGGCACCGAGGAGTATCAGAAAGATATGCTCCACCGTTTAGAGAAAGGTGAATTCTTCCATCCTGACAGCAGCCTGTTTGTAGATTCGCTGAAGTATAAAACTGCCAGAGGGCGCACGGTGTACGGTGGCGGCGGTATTATGCCGGATGTGTTTGTACCGCAGGATACTACCGCTCTCTCGGAATACCTGAGCCAGCTCTACGGTAAAAACGTGCTCCGCGAATATGCGCTTACGTACTATAAAGATCATCAGAAGGAGCTGGAGAAGATGAGCTTTGCGCAGTTCAGGAAGTCGTTTGAGGTAACCGATAAAATGCTGCAGGACCTGGTAAAACTAGCCAGCCGTAGCGATGTGAAGTACAACGCGGAGCAGTTTGCCCGTTCCAAAAACCTGATCCGCAATAACCTGAAGGCGTTTATTGCCCGCAGCGTATACGGTAATACTGGTTTTTACCCGGTATTGCACGAGCAGGACGAGGAATTTCAGGTGGCGCTAAAGCAGTTTGGCCGGGCTCAGAAACTGGCAAAGGGCGGAGTGTGAGGCACTCTCCCGGATATTCTTATATTTGTAAAGTATAAACTATAGCTCTAACGCATGGCTTTCTACTATAAACTGGGAGAGATCCCGCATAAAAGACATACGCAGTTCAGGCAGCCCGATGGCAGCCTGTATGCCGAGCAACTGGTGGGTACGCTGGGCTTCAGTGGTGTTTCATCGCTGTTGTACCACATTAACCCGCCCACCAAAATAAGCCGCATAGACGAGCCTGTGCCCTTTAAGCCAGCTATAGCTGAAGGCATAAAGCTGGCCCCGCACCACCTGCGCACCCTGGATGTTAAAACCACCGGCACCGATTACCTGAACGCCCGCAAAACCGTGCTGCTCAACAACGATGTAGACATCAGCATCTGCAACCCGAGTGAGCGCAACATGAACTACTACTATAAAAACGCAGCCAGCGATGAGGTAGTGTTTGTGCACGATGGTTCCGGCGACCTGCTTACCCAGATGGGCCGCATCCCGTTCAAGCCCGGCGATTACCTGGTGATTCCACGCACGGTTATCCATAAATTCCGGTTCGATGAAGGTGATGTACGGCTGCTGATTATAGAAAGCCACAGCCCGATTGAAACCCCGCGCCGTTACCGCAACCACTTCGGGCAGCTGCTGGAGCACTCGCCGTTCTGTGAGCGCGACATGCGTCCGCCTGTAGAGCTGATTACCGAAACCGAAAAAGGCGAGTACCGTGTGCAGATCAAAAAAGAAGGCCTGTTGCACCAGTATTACTATGAGTTCAGCCCGTTTGATGCCGTAGGCTGGGATGGCTACTTTTATCCGTATGCCTTCTCTATTTATGATTTTGAACCGATAACCGGCCGCATTCACCAGCCACCACCCGTGCACCAGACCTTTGAGGCACACAACTTCGTGATCTGCTCGTTTGTACCAAGGCTATTCGATTATCACCCGCTGGCCATACCGGCACCTTACAACCACTCCAACGTAGACTCCGACGAGGTGCTGTACTATGTGGAGGGCGATTTTATGAGCCGTAAAGGTGTAGACAGAGCATCATTTACGATTCACCCGGGTGGTATTCCGCACGGGCCGCACCCGGGTACTGTGGAGGCAAGTATTGGCAAGAAAGAGACGCACGAATACGCCGTGATGATCGACACCTTTAAGCCACTGTACTTAACCGAGTATGCCGCCGGCCTGATGGATAAGAATTACCCGATGAGCTGGAACGAGAGCCACGGCACCAACGGTCCGCGCCCGGCTGATATGATGGACTAAACTATAGACATAGCACCGGGGCTGTAGCCACAAACTATAGTCCCGGTTACTTTACCCGACCTATGAGAAAGTTGTTTGCCGGCATTTTGTTGCTGATGTTGGTTGCTGCCGTAGCCTGTGATAGCTTAGACGAGCAGTTTACCTTTTACCTGAACAGGGAGCGGGAACTGGTAATAGCGCCTAACATTGCCGCAGGAAAGCCGACAGAACTGGCTCCGATAACAATACTTACCAGAGCAGACACTACCTTCCGGAGCCACCGTACCCGCGCCGAGCTGGTGAAAGAGATCACTCTGGATAAATTTGTGCTGAGTATAAAAGACTCTAGCGGTACAGATTTCGACTTCCTGGAGCGCGTGGAAGTGTTTATGTCGGCTGATACGCTTGCTGAAGTACGGGTAGCTTACCTGGAGGATGTGCCTGCAAACGATACCACCCTTAATTTTGCAATTAACCTGAACCTGACTAATGCTAGGGTGGACGACTTCCTGAAAGGAGAAAAATATACCATCCGAACCCGGGCTGTGCTGCGCAAATCTGTAACCAAAGATGTGAAAGTTACCGCAAATGCACGCTTCAGAGCCATTGCCGATCCTATTTAATACCCTTATACTTACCCATGAGAATTTCAGAAAAGAACAAGCTGGAAAAGATCATTATTGTTGGCGACCGTGTACTGATTAAACCTAAGTCGTCGCGGGAGCAGACCAAAAGCGGGCTGTACCTGCCGCCCGGTGTACAGGAAAAAGAGAAAGTGCAGGAAGGCTACATTATGCGTGTTGGCCCGGGTTACCCCATACCTGCCGACTATAGTTTAGACGAGGACCTCTGGGGTGAGGAAGACGAAAGCGTACGCTACATACCCTTGCAAGCCAGAGAAGGCGACCTGGCTATTTACCTCCAGCGCGATGCTATCGAGATCAATTACCTTGGTGAGAAGTACTTTATAGTTCCACAGTCAGCGGTGCTGATGCTGGTGCGTGAAGAAGAGCTATAGTTCGGAGCTATAGTTTACTTTTCGTATTTATCAGAAGCCATACCTCTAGGTATGGCTTTTTTTATAGCCTTTAGGATTTACGAAGCAACTTTTAAGCATCAAACTGCATCTTTATCGCATCGGATAATATCAGCTACCTGATAAAAAATTACTTTTGTATTAACATTCTACTTGTGTACCACAGAACTATGAAGAAATCTTTACCTGCAGCTATAGTTAAGGTTTTATGCTGCTGTTGCCTGATGGCCATTAGTTTGCAGGGGCGGGGGCAGGCAGCGAAACAGTCACCAGCCGGACCTGCCAAAAAAGAACTGACTGCACTGCGCATTTCATCAACTATGAAGATAGACGGGATGCTGGATGAGCCGGAGTGGCAGCAGGCCCAGATTGCAACCGGCTTTATTCAAAACCGCCCCAACCCTGGTCCGCGGGAGCCTCACCCTACACAGGTAAAAGTGCTGTACGACGATGTGGCTATTTACATTGGTGCCGTCATGCAGGAGGCCACTCCCGACAGCATCTACAAGAGTCTGAGCGCGCGCGACGACCTGGGGAACGCCGACTGGCTGGCCGTTTTCCTGGATACCTATAATGATGAAATCAATGGCTATGGATTTATAGTTACATCCGCTGGCGTGCAGGCTGATGCCCGCTACTCGGCAAACGGAGAAGATTTTAGCTGGAATGCCGTTTGGGAAAGTGCAGCAAGTATACAGGGCAACACCTGGGTGGCCGAATTCAGGATCCCGTACTCGGCTATTCGTTTCAGCGCCAAACCCGAGCAGCTCTGGGGGCTTAACTTTATGCGCAACCGGCAAGCTACGCGCCGGGCCTATTTCTGGAACCATGTAGACCCTGCCCGGGATGGCTTTGTAAACCAGTGGGGATTGCTGCATGGCATCAACCACATTACGCCGCCGCTCCGCCTCTCTTTTTCGCCCTATGTTGCTGCTACTGCTGAGCGCTTTCCGGTAGCAGGAAAAGAGGGTAGCAAAGCAGCATACAAAAACGACGTGAACTTTAGCGGCGGCATGGACCTGAAGTATGGCATCAGCGATGCCTTTACACTGGACATGACACTGGTACCTGATTTTAGCCAGGTTCCCTCCGATAACCAGGTACTGAACCTGTCGCCTTTTGAGGTGCAGTATAACGAAAACCGCCCTTTCTTTTTAGAGGGCACGGAGCTCTTTAACAAGGGTGGCTTTTTTTACTCGCGCAGGGTAGGGGGGCGTCCCGTTAACTTCAGCGAAGCTGATGATGACCTTCCTGCACACGTGGTTGTTGCTGAAAACCCTATCGAAACCCGCATGCTGAACGGTACCAAGATCTCAGGCCGTACGCGCTCAGGGTTAGGCGTGGGCATATTTAATGCAGTGGTAGGGCGCTCATATGCCATCCTTCGCGATACGATAACAGGAGCTACTTCTGAGTACGAAACACAGCCACTCACCAACTATAACGTAACCGTGCTGGATCAGTCGCTGAAGAATAACTCCTACGTGACCCTGGTAAATACGAACGTGATGCGGCAGGGGAGTACGTATGATGCCAACCTGACCGGCCTGCTCTTTCGCCTGAACACAAAAGGGAATACCTATGCCTTTGATGGCAAGGCTGCTCTGAGCCAGCGCTACTTCTCCCGCGATACAGACCTGGGGTATACCTATAGTTTAGGCTTCGGGAAAACAAGCGGCAACTTTACTTACAGCCTGGGCCACACTGTAGAGTCAGACTCTTACAACCCGAACGATCTGGGAATCCTGTTCTCCAATAACAGTGTGCAGGAAAACATTAACCTGCAATATAATTTCTACCAGCCTTTCTGGAAACTGATGAACCTGTATACGAATCTGGGGGTGGTGTACGAGCGACGTTATAAGCCGGATGCGTTTCAGAATCTTGTAATTTCCTCGAATGTAAACGGCACCTTTAAAGGCTTTCTGGGGGTAGGGGTATTTGCAAACCTGGAGCCCGTAAAAACCTATGATTTCTTTGAGCCGCGTGCAGAAGGTTGGTACTATGAGTTTCCGGTAAACTATACGGTAGGTGGTTATGTATCTTCTGACTATAGCAAGAAGTTTGCGCTGGATGTTAGCATGGATTACCGCTGGTTTGATGAAAGCGGACGCCATAATATTGGCTATTCTATTTCGCCACGCTACCGCCCCAACGATAAGTTGCTGCTGGTATACCGGTTTAACAATGGCCTGCGCTCAAATGATATAGGCTTTTCGAATAACCTGAAAGGTAAGAAGGGACTATACGATCCGGCAGAGATTGCCGGTGACAGCATCATGTTTGGTCGCCGGAAGGTAGATAATGTGTCTAACAGCCTGGAAGTAAGGTATGTGTTTAACAACAGGATGTCTTTGTCATTGGTGGCGCGGCATAACTGGTACAAAGTGCTGCATAGTGGCTACTATAACCTGCAGCGCAACGGCACCCTCCTGGAGTCAGATTATGCTCCCGTACACTATAACGCCGCCCACGACCGGAACTTCAACTCCTTTAACCTGGACATGGAGTACTCGTGGTGGTTTGCTCCCGGTAGTGAACTGGCCATCGTCTGGAAAGATGCCTTCCTGGAAGAGACCTCTATCCTGAAGGAGCGGTACTTTGATAACGTAAACCATACGTTCTCCTCGCCGCAATCCAACATGCTGTCTGTTAAGGTGCTGTACTATATCGATTACCTGACACTAAAGAACAAATTCGGAAAACGGAAGGTGTAGAGGTGTCCGGCTATAGTTTATGAACTTTACAGATTATACCTTCTCATCAATAAAAAAGGCGCTGCAACTGCAGCGCCTTTTTTATTGATGAGATAGCAATTAGCGCCTTACTACCAGACGTTTAACTATAACCTCATTGTTCTTCTGGATGTGTAGCAGGTACATGCCTGAGGCTGCTGTTTTCAGGTCAAGTTGAGCCTCGTACACCCCATTGAAGCCCTCGATGTTGCCTTTTCGCAGGGTATTACCCAGTATGTCGTACACAGTAAAGGTAACTACATCGCTCTGTGCCAGTTCACCTACCAACGTAAACTTGCCATCATCGCTTGGGTTAGGCGATACAACAAATTCTTTCCCCAGTGGCTCCCCCTGCGTGTATTTGAAACTATAGACTGCAGACCGCTCGGATACACAACCATCCCGTTCAGCTACTACGGTATAGTCTCCGCTCTCAGTTGGCGTAAAGGTCTGTCCACTCGCGTCTGGTATTGCTACTCCGTTGCGGTACCACTGGTTGCTTTCGGTTGCGCTGGATTGCAAGGTATGGCCATCGCGCACAATAACAGGCTGAGTTAGTGGCTCAGCGCCTTTTACCTGTACCTGCACGCGCTCGCTGCTGCAGCCCAGGGCTCTTACCTTAAGGTCATAGAAATAATAGTAGTAAGTGCCCGTATCGGTAGTAGCTGAGTTGCCGGTTATAGTAAATACATTCGGGATGCCCAGCGGGTAAGGCACTGTAGCCTGGTTATTTCTGTAAATAGTAGCTCCTTCCTCGTATGTGATAGCAATTCTATAGTTGCCGGCTGCCGGTAGCTCCAAGCCCAGATAATATACCTGTCCCTGATCCGACGGGTCGTTTGGCTGTGGCCCTTCTGCCTCTGTAAGGCGGGTTGCCGTTACATTCAGGGTTCTTTCCGATACCTGCACATTGTGCTCGTTGAAGACGGTGAATGTTATTTTGCCTCCGTGCCCGATGTAGAGCCTGGCACTCTCCAGCAGCATAGGAGCATGCGCTTTTACCAGCACGTCCGGCGAAAAGGCGTTATAGCCCCCAAAGCTTAACTCAGACTTGGTCTTGTAGCCTACAGTTGCGCTGAACTCATTAAGGGATGCATATACCGTATTCCCGATCTGGTTGGCTGGCAGCAGGAAGCTGTTGCCGGCTGCTATCGGGCGCGTGTCAGTTGCTGATTTATACCAGAAGACTGTACCGCCGCCTGAGCCTGTGAAAGAATAATTCGGATCGTTGCCGCAACGGAATACCGATGCCTGAGGTGCTGCCTCCGGTTGGCTGATAGTTAAGGTATGCGTTGCTTTGTTGTTAGCTATAACCGCATCGCCCTGTATAGTTGCTTCTGCAGCCAGCTCATAGGTGGCCCCGGCTTCTGTAGCAAATGCGTTCAGTATAACTTCCCCCTCACGCGACGGTTTTAGGCTGCCTTTGAAAACGCCGTTTAGCTGGGTATAGTTAACGCCGTTTTTAAGAATAGTTACTTTTACAGGGATGTTGCTTTGTTCTGTAGCGCCGTTGTTCCGTAGTCTTACGCGTATAGCCTGGTCAGGGCTGGCACAAGCTATCTGAACTGCCGGGCTAACACTCAGGGTAGCAATTTCCTTGTTCGGCTTGGTAAGCTGCACCAGGTAGTCCTGCGTTTCGCCGTTGCTGTATGGCCCGCATGCGTTTATATCTGCTGCATTGGTTGTCTCTGCCAAGATTACGCGCATACGTACCTTGTTACCAATAGCCATAGTGCCCGGTGAGGTAATAGTAGCAGTAATAATTGTGTTATCAGTTACAACGCCGGATGTAGCAACCTGTTCACCCGCGTCGTTAAAGTTGCCGTTGCCGTTCCAGTCGATGTATACTTTTGCGATTTTAGCGGTTTGGGTAGTGCAGGTGGCCGGCTTTATAGTTATAGTTTTAGACTGAGCAGGCTCTATGGAAAACATGCTCTCCGTAAAGTCGGTGTAAGTGGCACAGCCGGGAGTGCGAGCCGGTGAGATCAATACATTATTTATGGCTACACGCTCTATGTAAGTTCCCTGGTCAGAGGTTGGTGCTGATGTGCAGTAAGCAGTACCGCCTACACCACTGGCAATTAAACTATAGGCCTGCGGACCTCTGGAGAGGGTGCCTTTGTGGCTTACTCTTATCGTATATGTCTCACCCGGAACAGCATTGGCAATATAAACCTGCTCCACGTTGTCCAGCTTGTTGTCGCCGGTAGTGGCTGCCGCAATAGGATTCTCCGGATTTAATATCCAGGGAGCGTAGGTCGTGCCTTTACGCAGCACACGCACATCCAGATCGTTAATGAGCTTCGGGGTACGGTTGTTTAGTACACTTGCAAGTGATGTTACCGGAACAGCTTCCGGGTCCGTCCAGGAGATAGTTACTTTCAGCGGACCATTGCCAGACGCAATCACCTCGAACTCTTTTGTCTCCCCTTGTTTGAGCTGTAGTTCTTCCAGCAGATGCTGATAGTTTGGTTTGGAGGTTCTCTTAAAGTCAGAGATTACCATAGCTGCATGTGCTGTATTTAGTAATCCCCAGCCATGTACATAGTCAGGGCCTGGGTGGCTGCCAGCCTCATCAGCGGTATGTATTACAAGTCCTTTCAGCGTAGCAGCGCGCATGACACTGCCATTTACTATATTTGAATAATGCTCCTGCAGCAGCAGCAATGACCCCGACACGTTGGGGGCAGCCATAGAAGTACCACTGAGTATGGCATAGGCATCGTCTGCCTCGCTTACGGATGACAAGATGCTGACGCCATTCCCTACAAGGTCCGGCTTTATGCGTCCGTCGTCGGTAGGGCCCCAGCTGCTGAAGTCAGATATCTGCACATCAGAAGGCTGCTGGTACCCGTAAGGCAGAGGCTCAACCGCGCCCACTGTAAGGATGTTTTTAGCATTACCGTAAGTCGAAATGATATCGAAACCATCATTGCTGCTGATGTCAGCCGGCCTGGAGTTTACAAGCTCAAAGTCTCCTGATTTCAAGCGGCGGAAAAATGGCTTCCCAACTCCAGGTCCTGTTTCGGAGCGGTTGTTACCGGAGGATTTCACGATCAGGTAGTAAGGAGCTTCGAAAGCAATCTTATCCCAGGAGGCGGAGTTGCTGTCGTAATAGCCAAACTTAAAGTCTTCTGTTGTACTTACGTCAGGGTGTCCCCACCACTCCCAGTAAGGGTCTGTTGCAGTACCTTTTCTATCGGAGTTATAGTACCAGCCGCTGATGGATCCATATGAGTGATTGGATACTAACAGGTTTGGAGCAGCTTTTGCCATCTCTGACACGTCCCCGTTAAAATCGTAGGCCATCAGCATCTTATTCCCGTACGCCATACCTTTTGCCAGCGGGTTTGCTCCGGTCGCGATCATGGTTCCGGCTACGTGTGTGGCGTGGTCGTCCAGGTCTGAGGGTTTATCCTGCTGCGCTACACGGCCGGATAGTTCCCGGTGTGTAAGTCTCACACGTCCACCATCCCAGAGCCCGAGCCTGTTCTGCACTGCCTGGCCAGAGCCACTTAATGCAAGTCCCAGGCTGCCACCCGCCCACACCTGGTCGGTACCAACCGTAGTGGCCGCACGTGTGTTGTTATAGGTAATGTAATAAACTGGCATACCATGCGCATCTATGCCCTGCAGGGAGATGCGACTACCATCTGAGAAGGCCTTTTCTACAACCCAGCCACGCTTTTCTGCAAGCTTTAAGGCCTTTGTCCTGTTTGCTTTGTAGTCTTTGGCTACCGCTGAGGCGAATCTGGTAAGTTCGGTTTTGTTGGTGCGCAGTTCTGTGCGCTGGGCGAATGCCGTAGTGGCTGATGCAAGGCTAAGGGCAACAAGCCAGAGGCTTAATCTTCTCATAAAAAGGTAAAAGTTGTAGTCATAATTGTTCTCAAGGTACAATAAAAGCTATATAAAGCCAAAGTTATGAGGGTGGTGTAAAAAGAATAAATCTAAAGTTTAAAAATTGGTTATCAGGTGAAATGAAAAAGAGCACCGATGCTAACCGGTGCTCTTCAACTATAGGGTCTTGCCTGAATTATCTTCTGATTAACTGGGCGTACTCTTTAGCAAAGTAGGTCAGTATAATGTCAGCACCAGCCCGTTTTATACTTGTCAGCACTTCTACCATGGCTTTTTCGCCATCGATCCAGCCGTTTTGAGCAGCCGCTTTTACCATGGCATACTCACCGCTGATGTTGTAAGCCGCGATAGGCAGGTTAGAATTGTCACGTAACAGCTTGATTACATCCAGGTAGGCTAGTGCCGGTTTCACCATCAGGTAGTCGGCGCCTTCGGCTGTGTCCAGTTCGGCTTCGATCAGGGCTTCACGGCTGTTGGCAAAGTTCATCTGGTAGGTTTTTTTGTCGCCACTTTTAGGAGCTGAATCCAGGGCATCGCGGAACGGACCGTAGAACGAGCTGGCATACTTGGCGGTGTAGCTCATGATGCCTACTTTCTGGTAACCGTTTTCGTCCAGTACTTTGCGGATGTGTGCTACGCGGCCATCCATCATATCGGAAGGGCCAACTATATCGGTACCGGCCTGGGCTTGCGCCAGGGCCATTTTGCCCAGTACCTCCAGCGTTTCATCATTTAGGATCTCGCCGTTCTCCACTATGCCATCGTGCCCGTCAGAACTATAAGGGTCCAAGGCTACATCAGTCATCAGCACTACATCCGGAAAGTTCTTTTTAATCTCCCGGATTGCTCTCGGGAACAGGCCATCGGGGTTGTAGCTCTCGGTGGCAACTCTGTCTTTCAGCTGCTCCGGTATACTGGCAAAAGGGGCAAAGGCCTTTACGCCCAGTTTCACGCAGCTGTTTACTTCTTCTAGAAGGGTGTCGATGGAGAAACGGAAAATGCCCGGCATCGAGCTGATCTCTACTTTCTGGTTCTGCCCCTCGATGATGAATAAGGGAAATATGAAGTCGTTCAGGCCCAAAGTGGTCTCGGCCACCAGGTTCCGGATAACTTCGCTCTGACGGTTACGTCTTGGTCTTCTGGTTATCATACCTATATTGGAATAACTATAAAAAGCTTGTAAATCAATGTGCTGCAAAGGTACGGGTTAATTGCTGATTGTTGAATAGTTGAATTGCAGAAATCCTGTTGCAGTACAATAAACAGGTTAAATACGGGATTGTTATAAACTATAAAAGCGATGCCGGAGCATCGCTTTTATAGTTGGAATTCTACTTACTTAAAACTGCATCAGCACTGTTTCTATAATGTCGCAGCATTCGTGCAGTTGCTCTTCTGTAATAACCAGTGGCGGCGCAAAACGGATGATGTCGCCGTGCGTTGGTTTGGCCAGCAGGCCTTTCTCCATCAGTTGCACGCACACATCCCAGGCAGTGCGGCCATCCGGGGTGGGCTCAATTATCACTGCATTCAGCAGGCCACGGCCACGTACGGTAGTTACCAGTTCAGGGCGCGACAATTTGATCTGGTTCATGCGCTCCCGGAAGATGTGGCCTAGCCTTTCTGCATTCTCCGTCAGCTTTTCATCTTTAATCACCTCCAGGGAAGCAATGGCCACAGCAGCTGCCAGTGGGTTTCCGCCAAAGGTAGAGCCATGTTCGCCGGGCTGTATGCACAGCATGATATCGTCATTTGCCAGCACGCACGAAACCGGTAACACGCCACCCGACAAAGCCTTGCCAAGGATCAGAATGTCTGCTTTTACATCGTCGTAGTAACTGGCCAGCAGTTTACCGGTGCGGCCGATCCCGGTTTGGATCTCGTCCGTTATCAGCAGCACGTTGTATTCCTTGCACAGGGCCTGTGCTTTGGCTAAATACCCTTCGTCTGGCACCATTACACCGGCCTCGCCTTGTATCGGCTCTACTAAAAAGGCGCACACATTCGGGTTTTCCTTTAACGCAAGTTCCAGGGCGTCAGTATCGTTGTAAGGAATTACCTTATAGCCGGGCATGTAAGGTCCGAACCCTTTGGTAGAATCCGGATCGGTAGAAAAAGAGATGATGCCCGTGGTACGGCCATGGAAGTTATGTTCTACTACTATAATCTCGGCAGAGTTAGGAGCAAGGCCTTTTTTGGTGTAGCCCCATTTGCGGGCCAGTTTTAAGGCTGTTTCCACGGCTTCGGCACCGGAGTTCATATAAAGGGCTTTGTCATACCCGAAGTACTCGCAGATATATTTCTCGGCAACGCCCAGCTTATCATTATAAAAGGCCCTGGAGGTGAGCGTGAGCTGCTGTGCCTGCTCGGTCAGAGCATTTATAATGCGTGGATGGCAGTGGCCCTGGTTCACGGCGCTGTAGGCCGATAGAAAATCATAGTAGTGCTTGCCTTCTACATCCCAGAGGTGCACGCCTTCGCCGCGGGTAAGTACTACAGGCAGCGGATGGTAGTTATGGGCGCCATATTGGTGCTCTATCTCAATGGCTTCCTGGCTCGAAGAAATGGTTGGTGTATTCATAGTTCTTTACGTAAGCTCTGAAGTAAGGCGCAGGCTTGCCCGGCCTTTTTACTTTTACAATAAATTATAGTTTATAGTTGTAAATGTAAGGAAAGGCATCCTCAATTAAAATTTACATCCTTTAGTACGGTACTATAACTATAAATAAAGTGGTCTGCTGCCGGTATTTTTGGTGAACGAAACTTTATTACACATATTTGCAGCCGATACACATGCCAGGGAGATGCAGCCGTTAAAAGAAGGGGAGGATTATTACCTGAATGAGCAGGGCCTGATGGTGTTTACGGCGAAGTACCACCTGAAGCGCGGCTATTGCTGCCAGAGCGGTTGCCGCCACTGCCCCTACGGTTTTAAGCGTAAACAGGCAGCTGCCCGGGAGCAACAGAAAGGCGACTAACACAGCTGCTAAGGCTGTTTTGGTAAAATTATTCACTATGTCTTTGACATTGTGTATCATTTTGCAGATATTTGCACCCCTATTGAAATAATTTAGAAGATAATACAAGATGGCACGAGTTTGCGACCTAACCGGTAAAAGACCTCAAGTAGGAAATAACGTATCACACGCTAACAATAAAACAAAGCGTAGATTCTATCCAAACCTTCAGAAGAAGCGTTTCTATGTTCCTGAAGAAGATGCTTGGATCACACTGAAAGTTTCTACTTCAGCTCTGAGAACAATCAACAAGAACGGTATCTCAGCTGTATTGAAGAAAGCAGTAGAGCAGGGCTATATCCTGTACTAGTGGCCGCCATCCGGCTATGCGTGCTGCTGGTCTGGGCAAGTGTTTAACTGCTACAGCCTGAGTACGGATATTCCCGGGAAAGCCATCTGATACATTAGATAAAGAATTTCACCGGCAACGGAGAGAGCAACTGTGCAAGCAGTTACCAGCTCGCTCCGTTGCTGTTTTTTTGTCGTATCTGTTGATTGGCGCTTTCCAGAGTGTTCTTCTCGCTACACACAGGGGTACTGACTGCAATACTCCGGTTGGCGGGCAGGCAACATAAAGTAGGGGAGGTGCGAGCTTGTTGAGCTTATGCTTCCATAATAAAGGAGGCAAACTATAGTTTTATTGTGAAACACAGCGCATGGCTTGTTGTGCTGCTTTGGTAATAAAGTATACCTCAAAAAGCAGGCAGCAGCCTCTAAACAGACGAAAATGCCTGTTTAACTGGTGAACTTTACAATAAAATTTATAGTTTATTTGTAGTTAAGAATTTAAGATTCTATATTTGCAGTCCCAAATAAAAAATTACTAGAGAGATGGCTAAAAAAGCAAAAGGTAATAGAATCCAGGTTATTATGGAGTGCACAGAGCACAAAGCTTCTGGCATGCCTGGAACTTCAAGGTACATCACTACCAAAAACAGAAAAAATACGGCTGAGCGTTTAGAGCTGAAGAAGTATAACCCTGTGTTGAAAAAAGTAACTGTACATAAAGAAATTAAATAACCATGGCTAAGAAGGTAGTTGCAACCCTAAAGACCGCCACAGGTAAAGACTGGGCAAAAGTGATCAAAGCCGTTAAGTCACCAAAAACTGGTGCTTATAGCTTTAAAGAAGAAATGGTTCCTGTTGATAAAGTGCAGGACGCTCTTGCAAAATAATACAGCCTACTCTACTACACATAGATAGATAATACGAAGAAGTCCCTGCATTGGGACTTTTTTAGTATATTACCGTTTCATCGCAGACGTTCACCCCTCATCTAACACAGTATGGGAATTTTTGACTTTTTCAGCAAAGAGAAGAAAAAGGAATCGCTGGACAAAGGACTTGAAAAAACCAAGGACAGCTTCTTTGGCCAACTGAGCAAAGCCGTGATAGGCAAGTCTACCGTGGATGTAGATGTGCTCGATGAACTGGAAGAAATTCTGGTGCATGCTGACGTGGGAGTGGAAACAACGGTGAAGATCATTGACCGCATTGAGAAGCGTGTTGCCCGCGACAAGTATGTAAATACTTCGGAGCTGGACCGTATTCTGCGGGAAGAAATTGCCGCCCTGCTGGAAGAGAACAGAGCCGGCGATGGCGCCAACTTTGATCTGCCTGCTGGCATAAAGCCTTACGTGATTATGGTGGTAGGCGTGAACGGCGTAGGAAAAACTACAACTATAGGTAAGCTGGCCGCACAATTCCACAAAGCCGGCAAAAAAGTAGTGCTGGGCGCTGCCGATACCTTCCGTGCTGCCGCTGTTGATCAGCTGATTATTTGGGGAGAGCGCGTAGGGGTGCCGGTTATATCGCATGGCATGAACACCGACCCTGCCTCTGTAGCGTACGATGCCGTAAAAAAAGGCGTGGAAACAGGTGCTGACGTGGTTATTATTGATACGGCAGGCCGACTGCATAACAAAGTGGGTTTGATGAACGAACTCTCGAAGATCAAGCGTGTGATGCAGAAAGTAACAGAAGATACACCGCACGAGGTACTGCTGGTACTGGATGGCAGCACCGGCCAGAACGCCCTGATACAGGCCCGCGAGTTTACCAAAGCTACAGATGTTACAGCCCTGGCTATTACCAAGCTGGACGGTACAGCAAAAGGAGGCGTAGTGATCGGTATCTCTGATGAGTTTAAAATTCCGGTGAAATACATTGGCGTGGGAGAGAAGATAGAAGATCTGCAGCTGTTTGACAAGCAGCAATTTGTAGAGTCGTTTTTCTCGCGTAAGAAGTAACTATAGGTATGAAGGGGTTCCTGTTTTTAGCGCTGCTAATGCTGGCAGCCTGCTGCGGTAGCAAGCAGGGCAAAGCCACTACAGCCTCAGAAACCGGAACTATAGCCCACCCCGAGACCACACAAGTGCAGCAAAGCCAGGCAACCATTAAGCAAGGAATAACAGGCCGCATTTTATGGGAGTCAGGCAACCGTATGCCTTCTCCGGATGCTCCGCCTGCAAGCGGCAAGCGTGGTGTGCAGCGCACTGTGTATGTATATGAGCTTACCAATGCCAGCCAGGCTACCACACAGAATGGTGTATTTCACACCAACATTCAAACTAATTTAGTCTCTCAGGTTGTTACAGATGCTAACGGGTACTTTGCTGTTGCATTGGTGCCTGGTAAGTACAGCCTCTTTACAAAAGAAGAGCAAGGGCTGTATGCCAACCTTTTTGATGGCGAGATGAACATCTTTCCGGTAGAAGTGAAGGAGGGTGAGCTGACAACTATAGAGTTCCTGATAAATTACAGAGCAAGTTATTAATACGTGAAAGTAAGAACGTTAAAAAAGGATAAGGTAAACGTAATCACCCTGGGTTGTTCTAAAAACCTGGTAGATTCGGAAGTGTTGATGGGGCAGCTGCGTGCCAACGAGTTTGAGGTGGCGCACGAGTCTGACAAAGATGACTCGAACATCATTATCGTAAACACCTGCGGCTTTATTGATAATGCCAAGCAGGAATCTATCGATACCATTCTGCGCTATGCTGATGCCAAAGAAGCCGGCCAGATAGATAAACTATACGTGACAGGTTGCCTTTCGCAGCGCTACAAAGACTCGCTGGAAGCCGAGATTCCGCAGGTTGATGCTTATTTCGGGACACTGGAGCTGCCACGCCTGCTCAAAACACTGGAAGCAGACTATAAGCATGAGCTGATCGGGGAACGCCTGCTTACTACACCTTCGCACTTTGCTTATTTTAAAATTGCCGAAGGCTGTAACCGCCCTTGCTCGTTCTGTGCCATACCGTTAATGCGTGGCAAGCACGTTGACCGCCCTATTGAAGACCTGGTAAAAGAAGCAAAGCGCCTGGCGGGTATGGGCACAAAAGAACTTGTGTTAATTGCACAGGACCTGACATACTATGGCCTGCAGCACTATGGCGAGCGCAAACTAGCCGACCTGCTGCGCAACCTGTCGGATGTGGATGGTATTGAATGGATCAGGATGCAGTATGCTTACCCGTCGCAGTTCCCG
>DATBUF010000485.1:0-2673 GCA_036516435.1 Pontibacter sp. | reverse complement strand
ACGGCTGCTACTGGAAACGCTGCTCCTTCTGCGACATTACCCTCGACTATATCCGCCGCTACGACGTGGCCCCGGCTACGCTGCTGGTAGACAGAATTGAACAGATCATTGCCCAGACCGGCCAGACCGGTTTCCATTTTGTGGATGAAGCTGCCCCGCCTGCCCCACTCCGCGATATGGCCATCGAATTGCTGCGCCGTGGTGTCAAAATCAGTTGGTGGGGGAATATCCGTTTCGAGAAGACCTTTACCCCGGATTTGTGCCGTTTACTGGCTGCTTCGGGTTGTATTGCCGTTTCGGGTGGGTTGGAAGTAGCTTCAGACAGGTTGCTTGCCCTGATGGAGAAAGGCGTAACGATAGCCCAGGTTGCCCGCGTTACCGACAGCTTTACCCAGGCTGGTATTATGGTGCATGCGTACCTGATGTACGGCTTCCCGACTGAGACCACGCAGGAAACGATTGATTCGCTGGAAGTAGTGCGCCAGCTGTTCGGGAACAATGTGATCCAGTCCGGGTACTGGCACCGCTTTAGTATGACGGCCCATAGCCCGATTGGCAAGAACCCGGAAAAGTATGGCGTGGTAAAAGTGGGGCCACCGGAAGGTGATTTTGCCAATAACGACCTGTGGCACGACGACCCGCAAGGTACCGACCATAGTTTATTCAGCGCCGGCTTAGCGAAAGCACTTTACAACTACATGCACGGTGTAGCCCTAGAGGAGCCGCTCTCGTTCTGGTTCGATTTTAAAACACCGCGCACTACTATAAAACCAGACCTGATCAGCAGTGCCATCTCGCAGCCACACCGCCCCGACAGCACCCGCATGAACGCCCGTGTAGTATGGCTGGGCAACACCCCGGAAATTGATTTTACCATGTATGCCAAAAAGGGGCAAACTATAGAGCGCTGCGAGCTCACGTTTTATGAAAAGGGCGAAGATTTCCAGGTCAGAACTACCGCAACTATAGGCCAGTGGCTGTTCGATACGATTGAGAGGGTATCATTTGAGAGTGATGAGGCCTTTACTTTAAAGCAACTGGCAGAAAGCTACCCGGCAGATGCACACCTTACCTTCGACGAGTTCCTGGCCTCACCTACCTGGTTTGACCTGCGCGAAAAAGGGCTGCTGTTGCTGTAGCCCTTGTATAGTGATAGTTTGCTATTGTGCAGCTTTGCCGGTAGGTGGCGTATACTCTATCCCGAAGCGTTTCAGATAGTCCTTTATTGGTTCTAACCCCATTTCAGCACGGCGCTTGTCCAGGTTTGCTTCGTCTTCTACTTTATAGAGTTCCTGTTGCTGAGTGGTTGGGTTCGTATGCACCTGGCTGCCGTAAAGCTGTGGTTTATCATTGTACATCAGGTAGCGGTCTTCCATTAGAGCCAGCTGGCTTTTTTCGGCTTCTTTTTTAGTAACTGCCTCACGGAGCAATGGCAGGTATTTCTCCATAATGGCCTTGTCTGAGTGTTGAATTACCAGGAACGCAGCATTACTTGCCTGCGGCCCTACCATACTCTTGCCCGGCCAGCCGTACTTTTCTATAATAGCGATGACTTTCTGCTGGTTTTCAGCATCTGCCTGCTTCATTTTCAGGGCCAGCTCTTTTACTTCAGCAGAAGCCGGACCATGCTCCTGCATAGCAGCCATCAACTCGCGCCGCACCTGCTGGTCGCTTTCCAGAATCTGCTCCAGTTCCGCCTTAAGTGGCTTGTTATAGTTAGCTTCTATTTTATCAACACTGGCCTGCAACTTGCTTACCATCGGCCCCCACCGCTTATCGGAGTGCAGGCTGTTCAGGTCGCTGTCTTTCTTTAAGTGACTGATGTTCGTCCACCCTTTTTCGATAGCTTTGTTTAGATGTGCAAATGCATTGTCTTTGTTGCCGGCCAGTGCCCACGAACAGGCAGCGTTATAGTGATCGGAACCGGAGCCCTTGCCATCTTTCAGAGCTTTATCAAATAGCTCTGCAGACGTCTTATAGTCTTTTGCCTCGTACTTTGCATAAGCATCCGTAGTAGTCTGCGCGTTGGCCATCATACCCAGGCAAAGCATCATCCCAATACCAAAGAGAAGTTTCTTCATAGCTTTATAGATTAGTTAACTCAAGTTGCGTGATACACCACGCGGTTTAAAACAAAAATCTGTTCTGCCAGTGGCCGCTATACGTTTTAAAGTTTGCGAACTCTTAAAATGTAACAGCCATGACAGAACAGACCATTACAATATACTGCTTTATAGACGATTTCTTTCTTGCCATCGGCAGAAAAGATGATGCGCATTGTAAAATAAGCGATGCCGAGCTGCTCACCACCGCCCTGCTTTCAGCCCGCTACTTCCACGGCAACCTCCACTCAGCCTGCTGCTATATGAAAGAGCACCATGGGGTGAAGATGATCGACAAGTCCGGTTTTACCCGCCGCCTGCACGGGCTCAAAGAGCAATTGCTTGCCCTTTTCTCAGCTCTAGCCCAAAGCCTCAAGCAGCTCAACACCTCTTGCCGTTACCTGATCGACTCCTTCCCCGTGTCCGTGTGCGACAATATCCGCATTGCCCGCTCGCACCTGCTGCAAGGTCAGGCCTACCGGGGCAAATGCGTGAGCAAACGGTGCTACTTCTACGGCTTCCGCGTCCAGGTTATTACCACTGATCAGGGGTTGCCCATCCAGTTCTACAT
>DATBUF010000484.1:0-1755 GCA_036516435.1 Pontibacter sp. | reverse complement strand
CTGCTCTTCGGCTACGGCCATGGCTCGGCGCTCTTCGGCGCGGGCCTCAGCTACTTTCAGGTCGGCATTGGCCTGGTCAATCTGTAGTTTGGCACCAATGTTTTCCCCTACATCCACGTCGGCAATGTCAATCGACAGGATCTCATAAGCCGTACCGGCATCAAGCCCTTTCTGCAACACCAGCTTCGAGATCATGTCCGGGTTCTCTAATACACCCTTGTGCGACACCGACGAACCGATGGAGGTCACAATCCCCTCCCCTACACGGGCAAGTATAGTTTCTTCGCCGGCACCACCCACCAGCTGCATGATGTTGGCACGTACTGTAACACGCGCTTTAGCAATCAGCTGAATACCATCCTGCGCTACGGCAGCTACATTGGGGGTGTTAATTACTTTCGGATTTACGGAGGTAGTAACGGCCTCAAATACGTCGCGGCCTGCCAGGTCTATGGCAGTAGCCTGCTTAAACGAAAGCGGAATATTGGCTTTATCGGCAGAGATCAGCGCTTTGATAACATTGGGCACGTTGCCGCCTGCCAGGTAGTGGGTTTCGAGTTCGGAAGTAGTAACGGCTATGCCTGCTTTGGTAGCATTGATCATGGAGTTGACGATCAGGCTTGGCGGTACTTTACGGATACGCATAAACACCAGCTCCAGCAACCCGACGCGCACATTCGAGAATTGTGCTGTGATCCAGAGGCTGATCGGAACAAAGTATAAAAAGATCATGAGCAGGATAAGGGCTCCTGCAATCAGAAAAAGAACGGATAGGTTTTCCATTTGGCTTAAGTTACTGCTTCTACTATTATTTTATGCTGACTTAATTTAATAATGCGTATGGTGGTGTTGGGCGAGATAAATTCGCCTTTGGTTTGCACTTCATGCCGGTGGTCGTTGAACAGCGCTGTGCCCTGCGGCCGGAGCGCCGATGCTGCTAACCCCATCTGCCCTACTTCCAGGTTGTGCTGATATTCTTCATTCACGCGGCTGTCGATGCTATCTTTCAGAGCAAACCTGCTCCACGAGTCTCCCCGGAAACTATAGAAAAACGCCAGGCCGGAGATCAGCACCGATAGCCCCAGTATGACATGCCCAATAGGAGTACCCAGCGTTGCATAGCCAAACCAGATACCTGCACCAGCCAGCACAAAGCCAAGTATACCGATGAGTGTAGTGCCCGGAATAAACACCAGTTCTATAATAATCAGCACCAAACCGATTATGATCAGTAAAATAACAGTGACCCACTCCAGCATCATACAGAAAGGCTTATTAGGTAAATATAGTGTTTTTCAGATAGATTTATGCAATAACTCAGTTAATTCGCCTATGTTATTTTACGAATCTCTGCATTGTGCGGAGTAGCCGGGGAGTGTTTCTGCCGCTTCAGGCGAGTTTGTTGATGTCTGGGTTTAGTATAGTTGATTGCTGCTTGCTTAGCTATGGTTTTATAGTTGGTTATAGTTGCTATTTGCCGCAAGCCTATAGTTTCATAGCCTTCTGTATTCCTGGGAGCTTTGGTTACCCTTTGTTTTATAGTTCACTTGGCTCCCTCCTGGGCCGGGAGGCCCCGTCTTTAGGCATCGCGCTGCTGCCTTCTTGCTATCCTCGTGCCTCGGATTGCCTGCGGCACCGCAACAAGTCAAAGGCGCTCAACCCAAAGACTGTGATCATTTTCAATAGCTGAACTATAGTTTAGCTCATCAAGCTATAGTTGCATCGCTTTTCTCGTGGTAGTAGTTCTGTAGGGAC
>DATBUF010000483.1:0-1927 GCA_036516435.1 Pontibacter sp. | reverse complement strand
AGACATTACGGAAGCAGTGAAAATGGTCGAGCATTTTAAAGTAATTCAGGATCGCAAGTTACTTGTTGAGCATTCAAACGTATAGTTAGAGCTATTTACTTGTGAACGATGGACTAAGGCTCTTCCCTGCAGGGAGGAGCCTTTTTTATAGTTAGGAGCTAACGAAAAAGCCCCTGCACAGGGCAGAGGCTTTCTATAGTTGCGTTTAGGATGTCTGTTATTTCAGTACAAAAGAAGTTCTTCCGATCAGGAAGCCATCGGCGTATAGTTCGATGGTGTGCTGCCCTTTTTTGTAAGCTGCATTTTTGGCATACACATAGCTTACCTGTTGCTGGGTGTTATCAAATACGATGTCGCGTTTAGCAGTATAGTACATGTCTTCGCCATCTATCTGGAAGGTGCCTGAACCCATTGCCAGGTTGTATAAGGCAGCGCCATCCGGCTCTATCAGGCGCATGTAAATGGTTTTAGGCTCTTTGGGAGCTATATCGTTCTGGCCCAGGTTAAAGGTAATTTTGATCTTTTCTACTCTTTTGGCCTTGTACTCGTTGTCGCTATCATCCTTTTCTTTGCCGCGCTGGTTTATGATGTTAACGTTGATGTTTCTGGCTTCGAGCCTGGAGGCCACTTTTACCTTTTCCGTCAGGTCCTGGTTGGTGGTCTTCATCGTGGTCAGGCTGTCGGATAATTTGTTCTGAGTGGTTTTCAGGGTGGTGTTCTCCGTAAACAGTACCTCGTTATCTTCCTTCAGCTTGGCAATTTCCTTATCCTTTACAATCAGTTGCTTTTCAAAGGCTTGGGCACGCTCCCGGAACTTGCGCTGGTCGGCCAAACTATAGCTGCTGGTACGGAAGCCGCGCAGCTTCTCCAGGTCGGCATTAATGGCCTCTATCTTCGACTCAAGCGAATCATTCTCAAGGCCCATGGCCTGTAGTTCCTGGCTCTGACGTTCAAAATCAGCTTTCAGAGCTTCGTAAACTTTAATCTGGTTCTCCAGCTCAGTGTTCTTCACCCGAATCACCTCTGCCTGCTCCTCGGTCTTCTCCTTTTTCTGATAGTTCATGTAAAGCAGAATGCCGTTTATACTGGTCAGGATCACAATAAAACCTACTATTAAGAGTTTTTTGTTTCCTCTGTTCTCAGGTGTGTTCGTAGACATAGGTATAACTGTTATTTTTGTTTAAGCAGCCTTGGTGTATACTTCAGGCTGTGTTTAAGTTATCAAATATAAGACTTTTGCATTATATATCCAGAACCCATGCAGCAAGAATTTGATGCAGCCTACTGGCAGCAGCGCTACCAACTTAACCAAACCGGCTGGGATACAAGCGGCATCACAACGCCCCTGAAAGAATACTTTGACCAGCTTACAGCCAAAGATCTGCGCATCCTGATACCTGGCTGCGGCAATGCGTATGAAGCAGAGTACCTGTTTAACCAGGGTTTTACGCAGGTGTATGTGGCAGATGTGGCCCCGGCACCCTTAGAGAATTTTGCCAACAGGGTGCAGCATTTCCCAAAAGAACACCTGCTGCTGCAGAACTTTTTCGACCTGCAGGGGCAGTACGATCTTATAGTAGAGCAAACCTTTTTCTGTGCCCTGAACCCCGATCTGCGGGCAGCTTACGCCCGGAAGTGTGCCGAACTGCTGGTGCCCGGCGGCAAACTGGTAGGCCTGCTGTTCGACACTACATTTGAGCGTGAGGGACCACCTTTCGGCGGATCGGCAGAAGAATACCGCCAGTACTTTGAGCCTTATTTCCGGTTTGTGCACTTTGAGCGGGCTTATAATTCTATTACTCCACGGCAGGGGAGCGAGCTGTTCATTAACCTACAGAAAAAGTAAACTATAGCCTGCATACTATAGTTGCCCATTCATAATTCAGCTCTCATAATTCCTAATTAGTTATAGTTCGGCTACCTTTGT
>DATBUF010000482.1:0-3250 GCA_036516435.1 Pontibacter sp. | reverse complement strand
GTGCTGTACAATCACTTCAAAGTAATGCAGGTGGGCTTCTTTTTCGGCGCGTACTTCCCGGAACTTCTCCATTACTTCGTTCAGCTGACCTGCCAGTTGTTGCTGGGTTCTGCCTTCGCCGTTTACGTTGAATTGTTCGGTGAAATCATCGTACTTAATGGAGTTGAGAAAGCGCAAAAACTGCCGGTTGGTACGCTCGTGGAAATGTACCAGCAATGCAACCTGTAACAGTACCAAAGCCAGTAACCCAACAAAGGTGCTCCGGTACGCTTCGGAAGGACCAACTATAGCCAGCGCGTAAATTGTAGCTGCCAGCACCAGAACGCGAAGCAGCAGTTGCAGCCTGTAGTTCTTAAAGCTCATACTTCTCCAGTCTTCGGTACAGCGCCCCACGCGACAAGCCTAACTCTTTAGCAGCTTTCGAGATGTTGCCGTCGTGTTTATCCAGTGCCCGCTGCACGGCATCACGCTCCAGGTCGTCCAGCTTCACGGCATCGTTTGCAGGTGTAGCTATAGTTTGGGCAGGCTCATCTTCCGCTAAAAAGAAGAAATCCTCGGCCTGTAGTTCGCGGTTATCGCTCATAATGGAGGCCCGCTCCAGTACATGCTGTAGTTCGCGCACGTTACCGGGCCAGCTATAGCGGCCCAGCCTTGCCAAGCCGCTATCGGATAGGCGCTTGAGCGGCTGTTTGTACTTGCGGGCATACATGCTTAAAAAGTGCTCTGCAAAAAGCGGAATATCATCTAACCGGTTGCGCAAAGGTGGGAGGTTCAGCTCTACGGTGTTAATGCGGTACAGTAAGTCCTGGCGGAACTCGTTGCGCTGCACCATTTCTTTCAGCGGCATGTTGGTGGCGCAGATCAGGCGCACATTTACAGGTATGGGTTTGTTTGTACCCACGCGTATTACTTCGCGGCGCTGCAGCACAGTCAGCAGTTTTGCCTGCATAGCCAGCGATAAATTACCGATCTCATCCAGGAACAAGGTGCCCCCATGCGCTGCTTCTATCCTGCCGATGCGATCTTCTCTGGCATCCGTAAAAGCACCTTTTTTGTGGCCGAACAGCTCACTCTCGAACAACGACTCTGTAATGGCCCCCATATCCACGGTTACAAACACTTTATCGGCACGCGACGAGCGCTGGTGTATGGTGCGGGCAATCACTTCTTTACCGGTTCCGTTTTCGCCGAGCAACAGAATATCTGCATCGGTTTTAGCTACTTTATCAATGATAGAAAACAACTGCTGCATGGGCTGACTGTTACCCGTGATAATATCTGCTGCCGGATGGAGCTCAGCTGAAAGCGCCCGGTTTACTTCTTTTAGCTGGTTTACTTCTTTGTAAGAGCTGCGCAGTCTGGCTGCCGCCGAAAGGGTAGCCAGCAGTTTTTCGTTTTGCCAGGGTTTCAACACAAAATCAGTGGCGCCTTCTTTTACGGCCCGTACGGCCATCTCCACATCGCCAAAGGCCGTTATCATCACCACCACTGCCGACGGATCGTACTTCAGGATCTCCTGCAACCAGTAAAAACCTTCCTGCCCACTGGTAATATCCTGGCTATAGTTCATGTCCAGCAGAATGATGTCGAACTCATAGTTGGAAAGCAGAAACGGAATCTTTTTCGGGTTTTTCTCCATCACCACTTCTTTGGCATATTTGCGCAAGAGCATTTTTGCAGAGAAAAGCACATCTTCGTTATCGTCGATCACCAGGATGCGGCCCAGGTTATTTTCCATAGTTGGCGGGGTTATAGTTTACAGGTCACAGTAAAATAGTGTGCCAGGCTTATACTACTGTAATTTATAAGAAATTAACCAGAAAAAGTAGTACCTGCTGTCCACGCATGGACAAAGAGTGTCCGCCAGTGGACAGTGTGCAAACCTATAGTTTGGGAAACTACCGTAAAAAGCCGCTTTTATAGTTTTGGCACACAGCTTGGCATTGTCAGTATCAGGATTTACAGGATTACAACTCACATGAAGAAATCCTGAAAATCGAACAACAATCAACAATTTAACCATTCAACAATTCAGCCATTCAGCCTCCAACTATAAAACTATGTTTAAGATCTACTTTCTCACCGCCTTCCGATCGCTGCTGCGCAACAAGAGCTACAGCCTGCTGAACATCGCCGGCCTGGCCCTGGGTATTACCTGCAGCATCCTGCTTTTCCTGGTAATTCAGTATCAGCTCAGCTACGATAAGTTTCACACCAAAGCCGACAGAATCTATAGACTGGTAGTTACGTTTCCGGCAAACGATTTTAACACGCCTGCGTCCCATTTTCCGTTAGCCGCTAACCTGCGAAGCAACGGCAACTTAGGTTTCGAAGCAATTACTCAGATAAAAGGAGATGCAGGTGCCCAGATCAATATTCCATCAAACGGCACAGGAGTAAGTAAGAAGTTTTTAATTGAAGAGAATGTCGGTTTTATTGAACCAACCTTTTTTGAAGTCTTTGATTTTAACACAGGCCCTGTAGATGTAAGATCGCATTTTGCTGAGCCCAATGTGGTGATACTGACACAATCGCTTGCCGATAAATATTTCCCGGAGCAGGATGCAGTTGGCAAGGTAATCCGGTATAACAACCAGTATAATTTAAAGGTGGTTTCTGTGATGCCGGACATGCCAGGCAATACCGAGTTTCCGTTTGTCATGCTGATCTCTTATGAAACGATCCGCAAAACCCTGCCAACTGACTGGGGTAACCTATCGAGCGACCACCAGACATTTGTAGTACTACCGGATAACATGCAGGCAACTGCAGCCGAAGCATCTGTTAACCAGTTCGTGAAGCAGCATATGGAAGAAGAAAGCCAGGGACGCCCGATTCAGTACCTGTTGCAACCGTTAAAAGACATCCACTATAACACCTCATTTTTTGGTGCCTTTGCTCAGACAACTATAGCTAAGGAACTGATATGGGCGATGGCTATAGTTGGTATTGTGTTGCTGCTAACTGCCTGTATAAACTTTATAAATCTTGCCACGGCGCAGGCCATCAGGCGTGCAAAAGAGGTTGGCGTACGAAAAGTAATGGGTAGCAGCCGCTCACAGCTGGTTCTCCAGTTTCTGTGCGAAACCTTTTTAATTGTGCTGTGTGCTACTTTCCTGTCGGTTATTTTCACGGAACTGGCCCTACCCTACCTGAATGAGTTGCTCGACCTGCGGATCACATTTAGCCTGCTTGATGACCAGGTATTGTTGCTGTTCCTGGTTGCTCAAACATTGTTGGTTACGCTTTT
>DATBUF010000481.1:0-2301 GCA_036516435.1 Pontibacter sp. | reverse complement strand
TTGGTAGCAGCCGTATTTTTCAGAAAGTAACTTCTAACCCTAACCATTTATAGTTATGATTAAAACCGAAACGTACCCACAGCCCGCTTTGCTCCCGATTGCTCTGAAATGGGGCCTTATCACAGGTCTGGTATCCATAATTTTTACGCTTTATGGATTCGTGACCGAGAGCTTTGGTAATTTCATGATTACCCTGCTGGTATCCCTGATTATCTCTGTTTTGGGTATCGTATTTGCGTTGAGAGAGTTAAGAACAAAGAATGGTGGCTATATGAAGTATGGCCAAGGATTGTTATTGGGGATTAGCACAATGGTCATTTCCAGTATCCTGTCAGGATTGTTCGCAATGCTATACATGCAGTTCGTTGATCCAACTATAGCAGAAAAGATGGTAGATGCTACATTAGAGCAGATGTCCGGCTTTGGTATTGACGAGTCTGCTCTGGAAGAACAGCGTGATACGATACTGGCTGAAAACACTCCGCTTAACCAACTATGGGGCGCATTAAAAAATGGTCTTTTTGGTGGTTTGATATTATCTTTGATCATCTCTGCCATCATGAAACGTAACAGGCCGGAGTTTGAATAAAACAGATGCAATACCCTTATGATATTTCGGTAGTAGTTCCGCTCTATAACGAGGAGGAATCGCTGTCAGAACTCGTGCGCTGGATCAGACGTGTGATGCATGCGCACGAGTTTTCTTATGAAATTATACTTGTTGATGACGGCAGTACCGATCGCTCCTGGGAGGTAATTCAGGACCTGAGTGCCGAAGACAACACTGTAAAAGGCATTAGCTTTAACCGCAACTATGGCAAGTCTGCCGCTCTGCACGAGGGGTTCCGCCGTTGCGCAGGCGAGGTGGTCATTACCATGGATGCCGATCTGCAGGACAGCCCTGACGAAATACCGGGCCTCTATGACATGATCAAGCAC
Source organism: Pontibacter sp. (assembly GCA_036516435.1). Taxonomy (GTDB): domain Bacteria; phylum Bacteroidota; class Bacteroidia; order Cytophagales; family Hymenobacteraceae; genus Pontibacter. Next base: position 1,362 of record DATBUF010000481.1, on the reverse strand, counting down.
CAGAAATACGACCTGGTAAGCGGCTGGAAACAGAAACGCTTCGATCCGCTGAGCAAAACCATTCCCACCAAACTTTTTAATGCAGCCACCCGCAAGTTGTCGGGTATCAAACTACACGATTTTAACTGTGGCCTGAAAGCTTACCGGCAACTGGTAGTAAAGAGCATTGAGGTACATGGCGAAATGCACCGCTATATTCCGGTAATTGCCAAGTGGAGCGGCTTCACTAAAATCGGGGAGAAAGTTGTAAAGCACCAGGAACGCAAGTATGGTACTACCAAATTCGGGCTGGAACGCTTCGTCTATGGCTTCCTGGATCTGCTTTCGATCTCCTTTGTTTCACGCTTCAAAAAACGCCCGATGCACTTCTTTGGCACAATGGGCACTGTATCTTTTCTACTAGGATTGGGCATCACTATCTGGCTGATTGTGCAGAAGCTGTTTAAATTGTACTCTGATGGCCGTGCCCGTGATGTAGTAGACCAGCCGTTGTTCTTTCTGGCACTGGTGGCCGTCATAATAGGGGTGCAACTGTTTCTGGCAGGCTTCCTGGCCGAAATGGTTACCATGACATCCAGTAAAAAGAACGAGTACCTGGTACGCGACAGCGCGGGAGCAATAAACGTATAATGGCGCGCCGTATAGTTATAGTTGGCCCGGCTCACCCCTTACGCGGTGGCGGAATGGCAACTTTTAACGAGCGGCTGGCACAGGCTTTCCAAGAAAACGGCGATGAAGTAGAGATTGTCACGTTCAGCCTGCAGTATCCTTCGTTCCTGTTTCCGGGCAAGAGCCAGTACTCTGATGAACCTGCACCGGAGGGTTTGCGCATCAAGGTGCTTATCAACTCTGTTAACCCGCTTAGCTGGCTTAAGGCTGGTAACTACATCCGCAAGCAAAAGCCTGATATTGTTATTTTCCGCTACTGGTTGCCCTTTATGGGGCCTGCGTTGGGAACTATAGCACGTATTATTCGCCGTAACAACTATAGCCGCATCCTGGCTATTACTGACAATGTGGTGCCACACGAGAAGCGCCCGGGCGATGTGCCCTTTACCCGTTATTTCCTGGGTGCCTGCCATGGGTTTATTACCATGTCACGGTCGGTGCAGCAGGACCTGCAGCGCTTTGAACCACATAAGCCGAGCCTATACTTACCACACCCGCTGTACGATAATTTTGGAACTATAGAGTCAAAGGCTGATGCCTGCGCTGCACTGGGCCTTGATTCAAACTATAGTTACCTGCTGTTTTTCGGGTTTATCCGGGCTTATAAAGGATTAGACCTGTTACTGCAAACTATGGCAGATGCACGCATAAGGGCTCGTAAAAACCTAAAGCTTATAGTTGCCGGTGAGTTCT
>DATBUF010000480.1:0-4002 GCA_036516435.1 Pontibacter sp. | reverse complement strand
TTCAGAAACTGTATTCCTGTCAGTTCCGGCATCTGTATATCCAGGAACACCAGGTCCACTTTGCCGTCCTGCACCCAATTAATAGCCTCTATCGGGCTGGTAGTTTTCCCGACAAGCTCCAGAAACGGCACCTTACTAATGTAATCAGCAATAATATTGGCAGCGTATGCTTCGTCGTCAACGGCTATGCAGCGGATCATGGGCTATAGTTGGGAGTTAAAAGTTGAGAGTTAAAAGATAAGCGTTTTTATTCAGGATTTACAGGATTCAATATTTGAAAAATTCTCTCCATCATAATTAAGAACTCCGTAGAATTCCCTCGCGTGGAAATCCTGTTCATCCTACCATCCTGTAAATCCTGATTCAGACAACCTGCAGCCTGAGTTTTGTGCTGTAGTGGCGGCCATCATTGTGCACCTCCAGGTTATACTTACCGGGGTAAAGCAGGTCGAGCCGGCGGCGTATGTTGGGCAGGCCGATGCCTGTCGTCTGGTCTTTTTGGTTCTGGCTGATGCGGTTGCTCACCTCGAAGTATAAGTTTTGGCCTTCGAGCTGCAAGGCTATACTTACCGGGGCGGCGGGGTTATCTACCACGCCGTGCTTGAGGGCATTCTCCACAAAGGGGATGAGCACCAGCGCCGGTACCCGCTGCCCGTTCACTTGCCCCTGAATCGTGAAGTTTACAAAGAAATTATCCTCGAAGCGCAGCCGGTAAATAGCCAGGTAGTTGTGCAGGTAATCTACCTCCTTTTGGAGTTCTACTTTGCCGTCCTGGCTCTCGTGCAGCATATAGCGCATCAGGTCCGAGAGTTTGATGATGGCATGCGCCAGCTTGTCGGATACCGGATAAGCCAGCGAGTAGAGATAGTTAAGGGAGTTATACAGGAAGTGCGGGTTAATCTGCGTTTTCAGAAAGGCCAGTTCGGCCTGGGTTTTCTCCTGCCGCAGGGTGCGGTTTTCGCGCTCGCGCTGCAGCGTAGATTCAAAGGCCCATACCACACCTCCCATAAAAATACCGGGCAGCGACCAGTAAACGTTATCGAAGAAGTAGTAGCTGAAAGCAGTGCCATCGCTATAGTTGCTGAACCCGAAAAAGAGATCGAACAGCACTTCCTCCACCAAATAGCGCAAACAAATATAGAGCGCCATCACACCGATTATGCCCGGTGTTAAAACCAGCTAGTGGCGGTAGCGCATCCACAGCGGAAACAACAGCAAATAGCAGACATAAAACTGTACCATGTAAAGGAACAGCTGTGAGAGGGTTAGCAGAAGTACTTTGTAGTCCCACTGGTAAATAAAGTACCCTGACAGTGCATAGCCTATAAAGAGTGACCAGCCCAGCAGGTGCCACCCTATTTTTTTGTATTGCGGATTCATGTTCTAAAGCTATACAGAAACAGGAATATAGCACACTTCTTTTATCCTAACCACCCGGTTTATAGTTCGAACTATAGCCTTTGTTATTCCAACCCAGAGTGGAGCCCTCATTCCGGCTTCGGATAATAGTTCGGTGGGTTGGGATAGTTTAATTTCTGAGGCGACGGGTGTGCTACATCTTTGGTTCAACATTAACACTAAACCTCTGAACCATGAAAAACTTTACCGCTCACGTACTCTTCGCACTCGTGTTTGCCGGATTAAACTTTGTAGTTCTGACTGCCCGCGCACAATCCGGGGTAACTGTAAAAGGGTTGGTTACAAATGCCGCAACCCAGGAACCACAAGGCTACAGTACAGTCGTGTTACTACAATTACCTGATTCTGCTGCTGCAGGTACTAATATGACCGATGAAGCAGGTGCTTATAGTTTCGGAAATGTGAAGCCAGGCAAGTATACCGTAAAAGCGCTGATGGTAGGATTTGCCCCGGCGCATAGTGCAGCGTTTGAAGTAAGGCACCAGGCTGTTCAGGTGCCAACTATACCGATGCTGGAGAAAGCCAACACGCTGCAGGAAGTAGTGGTAAAAGGGCAGCGGCCAGCACTGGAGCAGCTCGCCGACCGACTGGTACTGAATGTGGAGCAACTGAATACGGTAGGCGATAACTCGCTGGAAGTACTCAAGAAAGCACCCGGGGTACGCCTGGATAAGGATGACAACATCATTTTCAGGGGGAGCAGCAGCGTAAACGTGATGATCAATGGCAAAGCGACCTACATGAGCGGTAGCGAACTGCAAAGCTACCTGAAATCATTGCCGGCTACAGCAGTAAGTAAAGTGGAACTGATCGCAAATCCGCCAGCCTCGTTTGATGCCGCGGGTACGGCAGGTGTCATCAACATACAACTGAAAAGAGACGAAACCCTGGGGATGAACGGAACGGCCAATGTTGGGTTGGGATATGGAAAATATGAGAAGGTGAGCGGGGGCCTGAACCTGAACTATAACACGGGGAAGGTGAGCTTTTTCACCCGCTTCAGCACCGGTCACTACAATTCGTTTAACCGCCTTACCCTTGAGCGCAACATCAACGACAGCTTGTACAGACAAGTAAACTACTGGCACCCGGTAACCAAAACCTATAACCTGGCAGCGGGCGCCGATTACTTCATCAGCAAAAAACATACAGTAGGTCTAATGGCGAAAGGCAATAGTTCGCCGGAGAACACGCTTACCACCAGCAACTCTGTAAATTATGACTTGCAAGGAAAAGCCTTTGGCAGCGTAGCCATGCATAACCCTAAAAAATCCGGCTCAGAAAACTATAGCCTGAACCTGAACTATAAGTTTGACATGAGTGCTGGTCGTTCGCTGAGTTTTGATGCAGACTATGTGCGCTACAGCAGAGATGCGGATGAGAACTTTACCAATACCTTTTACAATGCTGTAGGCGAGCCTATCCAGGCGCCCTCACTACTGCGCAGCTACACCGGGGCCGAAGCCAACATCAGATCGCTGAAATCAGATTATGTGCATGCATTCGGAGAAGGCTACAAGGCAGAAGCGGGCATAAAAGCAAGCTGGGTACGCAACGACAGCGATATTAAGTTTGAAGAGCAGCAGGAGCAGGGCTGGGTAGAGAATGAGAAGCGCACGAACAGCTTTGTGTACAATGAAACGATACAGGCCGCTTACCTGAGCCTGAGCAAAAAGTTCAGCGAGAAGCTAAGCATAAAGGCTGGCATCAGGGCAGAGCGTACTACGGCAGACGGTCACTCACTGATTGCCAAGGTAGTGGATCAGGATTATGTGCAGTTCTTCCCAAGCCTGTTTGTGAGCTACAGTGCCAACGAGGATAACCGGTTTTCAGCTTCTTACAGTCGCCGCATCAGCCGCCCGTCTTACAGCAGCCTGAATCCTTTTACCTTTTTCTCAGACCCGTATACAGCCATGGAAGGTAATCCGTTTCTGGAGCCATCTTACTCCAACTCACTGTATGCCAGTTATACTTACAAGAATTTTCAGCTACTGAGCATTAGCTACCTGGAGTCGAACAACTTTGTAACCAGCGTAATTGAGCAGAACGATGAGACAAAAGTGAGTATCAGTAAACCCGAAAACCTGAGTCATGCTACAAACTTAAGTTTGAGCAGCGGCGGTAGTTTTCCGTTAACCAACTGGTGGAGCTCCGACCTGCAGCTTTCAGGTTCCTTCGACAGGGTTAAAACACCGGTAAACGGCAATGCTTACAACCAGGAACAGTTTAGCTGGAACGCCAGTATGGAGCAACATTTTACGCTGCCAAAGGCCTATAAGGTGCAGTTCTCGGGCTACTATAGTTCGCCATCTATTCAAGGGTTGTACAACACGCAGGCCAACTACCAGTTCGACCTGGGTGTGAAGAAAACGATCTGGAACGACAAGGCAACTATAAGCTTAAAACTGAGCGATATCTTTGACAGCAGTCGCTCCAGAGCCACGCTTAAATACAACAACGTGGATATGTACTGGCAAAACCAGTGGGAGAGCCGCCGCCTTAACCTGGCCTTCAACTATAAGTTTGGTAGTTCTAAAGTAAAAGCAGCCCGCAACCGCAAAACCGGAACAGCCGAAGAGGAGG
>DATBUF010000479.1:0-2821 GCA_036516435.1 Pontibacter sp. | reverse complement strand
TGTCAGGTTGCTTTCGGATTAGGAAATCCGAAAGAGCAAAGTAAGTAATAAAACCCTCGTTCGGCTCCAGTGAATGTGAACGAAGGTAGTTGATGATAATATAGCGATACCTTTAAACTATAAGAGCTACCCTTGCGAGGGCAGCTCTTATAGTTTAGAACGTCTTAAATCACGTTAATGTTTATCGCGTTTGTTGTCTTTATCAACATCTGCATCTACTTTTTTGGTGCGGGTAGTGGTGTCGTAATCTACTACGGTTTCAGTTACCTCATATTCGGTAGCCACTGAGTCGCGGTCTACTACTACACTGTTGTCATCTTTTCCCTCTGAGTGGGTTGTGTTGTTGGTTCGTTCGCAGGCCATCATACCGAGCGAGCCCAGTACTACCACACCTGCCATTATTATCTTTTTCATAGTTTTTGATTTTCTGTAAACATAATACGTAACCGTCCTTTCATAAACGGATTCCTTATCTGTTTTATAGTACGAGTATTATATCGTAAAGGGTTAGCTGTTGGTATAGTTGCTGTTAGTGCAGATGAAGTTGTACTGAAGTCATATCACACAACGACCTTCCGGGGGGGCGGATCAGGAAGTACCAGGTGCCTCCATGCGTTTTCGGGCCTCTATGCACCAGAGCATTTCTTCTATAAATCGGTTAGCCCGCTTCTCAGTGCTTTCTGTATCTGCAGGTGTGCCGTCTTCGCTAAAGGTCTCCTGCACCCGGGGTACCGGGAACATAGCCGGTATTACCCAGGCCCGCATTTTCCAGAGCGTAAACTGCAGCGACGTGATAACCTGTGTGCCGCCAAACACCCCATCCGAAACAGTTGCAATACCGACCGGTTTGCGGTACCATTCCTCGTAGAGCAGGTCCACCACATTCTTCAGGCTGGCGGGATAACCACCGTTATATTCCGGTGTAACTATAAGTACGCCATCTGCTTTCCGTATTTTTTCTGCAAACGCACGTACACGGCTGTCCGGCTCTTCCTGGTACTTCAGGCGCTCTTCAAAAACCGGGAAATTGTATGCCTGCAGGTCCAGTATCTCTACAGAGCCAGCATGTTTACGGGTTATAAACTGCTCGAAGAAGAGAGCAACCCGGTGGGAGTTGCGGCCTTTGCGTACACTGGCTGAGATAATGGCGATGTGTGGCATAAGATTACAGGGTTTAGGGCATACTGCTACAACTGGTAAACGCAGAGTCAGGTTGCCGGTAATTAAGTGTTAGTGCAAAATATAGGTAAGCTGAAAGACGCTATAGTTCAGGACATTGCCGGTGGTGGTTGCCCGGCTATAGTTTCAACTTATTTTATCCTGCTACTAACAAATCCTGATTTTCGGAAATTCGCCTTAACTTCGGGGAAGCTTACTTCCGGTGCATGCAGCGGAGGCAGCACAAGAGTTTACATATGAAAGATGAATCACAGATAAGGACGGTGCAGGTAACGCGCTACGTTACGCCGCTACGGGAGGGGGGCTCTTTGCCTGCCATCGTGGAAGCTGACGACGAGTTTATGTACGTGCTCAAATTCAGGGGAGCAGGGCAGGGCATCAAGGCACTTATTGCCGAGCTGATCTCCGGTGAAATTGCCCGTTTGCTGGGCTTCAGGGTGCCCGAAATTGTTTTTGCAACGCTGAACGAGGCCTTCGGCCGTACCGAGCCCGACGAAGAGATACAGGACCTGCTGCGTGCCAGCGAAGGCCTGAACCTGGGACTGCATTACCTCTCCGGCGCTATCACGTTTGATGCCCTGGTTACAACTATAGATGCGGAACTGGCTTCAAAAATTGTATGGCTGGATAGCCTGGTAACGAACGTGGACCGCACACCCCGCAACACCAACATGCTGATGTGGCACAAGGAGCTATGGCTGATAGACCATGGCGCGTCCTTGTTTTTCCACCACGCCTGGCAAAACTGGGAGGAGCAGGCAAAGCGCCCGTTCGCCCAGATAAAAGACCACGTACTGCTGCCGCAGGCTGCCGAGCTGGAGGCCACAGATGCCGCTTTTAAGGCTATACTTACACCCGACCGGATACAGGCTATAGTTGACCTGGTGCCCGACGAGTGGCTGGAGAAAGTAGAGTCGCCGTTTGAGCGTGTTGCGGAACACCGCCAGGCATACGTACAGTTTTTGAATACCCGCATCGCACATTCCGAAATTTTTACCAGGGAGGCCCAACATGCAAGGAAAGCACTTATTTGAGTATGCTGTTATCCGGGTGGTGCCCCGGGTAGAGCGAGAAGAGTTCCTGAACGCAGGGGTTATTCTTTACTGCCGCGACCAGGGATTTTTGCAGGTACTGTATACGCTGGATGAGCGTCGCCTTTCAGCATTTGCCCCGGACCTGGACCTGCAGGAACTGGAGGAGCGCTTGCAGGCATTCGACCGCATCTGCTGCGGCCGGAAGCAGGGCGGCAGGATAGGAGAGCTGGGAATAGCTGAACGTTTCCGCTGGCTGACGGCTGCCCGCAGCACCATAGTACAAACATCGGCCGTGCACCCCGGCCTGTGTACCGATGCCCAGGAAACTTTGCACCGGCTGTTCCGGCAGCTGGTGCTGTAAACTATAGTTTGGGCATGGCCGTTTCACCCATTCTGCCGCAAGCTTCCTGCTTGTGGCTTTGCATCATGCAGGCTTTCAGCTTACGAAGCTTTGTATCAACCCTACAGTTGGCTTTCCCGAACTGAATCCTTGGGAGAGTGTGGATGTAGCAGCCGGTATAAACATAAAAGCCGCCCTCTGGTATGGGGCGGCTTTTATGCAGGATCAAACTAAAGCAAATAACTGTTTCTTAACTGCCGGCGCGGTT
>DATBUF010000478.1:0-3431 GCA_036516435.1 Pontibacter sp. | reverse complement strand
AAATATAACATACTGATTGACTGTGGGCTGTTCCAGGGCAACGAATCGGAAAGGAAATTAAATAAACTGAAGCAGTTACCCTTCCGCCCCTCGGAACTGGATGCCATTCTACTCACGCACGGCCACCTGGACCACTGCGGGTATTTGCCGGTTGTAGTTCGCAAAGGATATGCAGGCGCCATTTATGCCACAGCACCCACCCGCGATATAACCGAGATTATCCTGCAGGACAGCGCCAAACTACAGAAAGAAGCCGCTGCCGAAAAGAACCGGAACCGAACAGAAGATCAGAAAAGAAAGAAACCGCTCTACCGCAAAAGGCACGTGCGCCAAACTATAGAACTTTTTAAAACCTGCGACCATAACGAATGGACGGAGCTGAACCCCGATGTAAAATTCAGGTTTGTAAAGAGCGGGCACATACTTGGCTCTGCCAGCATAGAACTGGTATGTGAGGGCACAACCTTCTTTTTCTCCGGCGACATCGGCCAACGCGCTCCGCTTATACTTGCCCCGCCTTCCCGCATCACAGCAGCAGACTACCTGATCATGGAATCCACGTACGGAAACAAGCTGCACGACCTTGCCGTGTCTCCGTACCAGGCCATGCAGGATGTAGTAACCAATGCTTTCGAGAAGGGCGGTTCTGTGGTAATCCCGAGCTTTGCCGTGGAGCGCGCCCAGGAGATCATTCTGTTATTGAACAACCTGATGGCAGAGAAAAGCATTCCGGAAGTACCGATTTACCTGGATACTCCCATGGGCATAAACGTGACGGAGCTGTTCCAGAAACACCGCAGCTGGCATACGCTTTCCGATACTGAGTGTGATAACCTCACCCGGAATGTACACATCATTCGCAGTTTTGCCGAAACACAGCAGGTGCTGGACGAAAATGGCCCCAAAACCAAGATCATAATTGCCGGTAGTGGCATGGCAACCGGCGGGCGGGTACTTTATTACCTCAAACAACTGGTACATGACTCAAAAAACACGGTATTGCTGGTGGGTTACCAGTCTGAGGGTACGCGGGGCCACCAGATGGCAACCGGCCAGGCAACTATAGAAATAGACGGAGAACAGCTGGAAGTAAAAGCAGAGATAGTACAGATCGGCTCTCTCTCGGCGCACGGTGACCAGAACGACCTGCTCTGGTGGCTGGGAAATTTACAGGAGGCGCCCCGACAGATTTTCCTGAATCACGGCGAGCCCGATGCAGCCGCCACCCTGCAGGCAAAAGTAGAGGAACTGAAGAACTGGCCTGTAACTATAGCACAGATGCACGAGCCTTACCAGCTCTGAGGATATAGCCAACACACAGGCCCGATAACCGTACTACCCATGGCACCTATCAACAAAACAACTTAAACAGTATGGCTAAAAAGAAACCAATTGCTATAGTAGTGCACGGAGGTGCAGGGCCGGACTCTGACCACATCCACGAAAACAAGAAAGGCTATGAACAAGGCATACAGGATGCGGTAGATGCCGGTTACAAGGTTTTGGAAGAAGGCGGTTCTGCCATAGATGCCGTAGAAGCAGCTGTAAAAACCTTAGAAGATAACCCGTTGTTTAATGCCGGAAGAGGCTCTGCCCTGAATGCCAAAGGCGAAGTGGAAATGGATGCAGCCATTATGCGCGGCAGCGATCAGAACTCAGGCGCTGTGGCCCTGGTCCGCAACATCCGCAACCCTATCTCCCTGGCAAAGGCCGTAATGATGAACACGAAATACCGCTTTCTAGGGGATATGGGTGCCTTAGAGTACGCCAAGCAGCTTGATGTGAGGCTGGAGCCCTCTTCCTATTTCATTACCGAGCACCAGTTCGATCTGTTCTCTAAGAAGCGCGAGGAAGAGTTTACCAGCAGCGACCGCATCGGCATGGACCAGCTAAATGCGCGTATGCACGGTACGGTTGGCGCGGTGGCCCTGGACCGGGATGGCATGCTGGCCGCCGCCACCTCTACCGGCGGAACTGAAAACAAGAAAATGGGCCGCATAGGCGATAGCTGCATTATTGGGGTAGGTTGCTATGCCAAAAACAAAACCTGTGCTATCTCCGGCACAGGTGACGGCGAAGTGCTGATGAAGAACATTATTGCCTACGATATTTCTGCCCTGATGGAATACAAAGGTTTAACGCTACAGCAGGCCTGCGAAACGGTGGTACTGGAGCGGGTAAAGCCAGACGAAGGAGATGTAGGTGTTATAGGCGTGGATCCTGCTGGCAACATTGCGCTGGTATTTAACAGTGAACGCATGCACCGCGGCTGGAAAACAAGTTCAGGAAAACGCGGCGTTGAAATCTACCCGAAGAAGTAAATACCAGCTACTTATTTCAGGGCAGCGCTACTTTAGGGACTTACCTTGCAGCTTAATTCTGTATTTTTGTGCTGTAACGTACATCTCTGAATTTAACACCTGCTCTCTTGAACTATAAAAATCAACTAAAAGCCATTGCCATTTACCAGATCGTTGGCGGAATATTAGGTATAGCCCTTACAACCTGGGTAATGTTCCGTGGCGAAGTGGTAGTAGATCAGCCTGCGCTACGCATGGGGCTCTTTGCCGGCGGCCTTTTTGTATTCTCGATACTCTGCGGCCGCATGCTGTTCCGCAATGCCAAGCGCGGGCTTGTACTTTCGCTCATAAACCAGGTGCTGCAGGTAGTATACTTTACCTTTGGCGCGTATGGCTTCCAGTATGTGGCGGGGTTACGTGTAGGCGTTGGAGCAGACATGGTAGAAGGCTGGACCCTGAAATTCCGGTTGGCACTCTCCTCCTTCCACTTCAGTATCGGCACAGACCTGGGGCAGAAGTTTATCGGCATCAACCTGATAGCCTTGTTCCTGATCTTCTGGCTGGAGCGCCTGCTGGAACAGGTAAAAACGGAAGAGAAACTATAGCGCAACGCCCTACCGGTATGCTGCACAACTATAGTTTGGGGTTATTATGCAACCGGTTCGCACCTCTGCGTCTTTAGACTTGTAACTTAAAAGCACTAACTATAGCTCTGTAATTTGCCTGTAGCTGGACAGGAAGTTCTGTAACAATAAACCCCGGGAGCATTAAGTCTGCTTCCGGGGTTTATTATTGTCGGCCTCCGCTAAAAGGTATGTCTCCTATTTGCTTTTCTCTGCCTTTACCAGAAAGTCCGGGGTAAAGTTCAGCATCAGGTAAGCCCATTGGCCTCGGTCCTGCTTTGGTGTGGCAGGTGCCTTTAAAAGGTTTAGCCTGTCGGTAGCAAAAATGGTAGCATACCCGGCCTCCAGCTGCACATTTTTAAACAAACTATAGTTTACCAGAAAATCCACTTCAGTGCCCAGGCGCCTGCCTGGTGTAGCAGTTCCGGCTGGTCCGTCTTCTGCAGTCGCAATTCTGTTAGCGGTATAAAATTCATGCAGATCCAGGGTAAGCACCAGCTTTTCAGTA
>DATBUF010000477.1:0-6544 GCA_036516435.1 Pontibacter sp. | reverse complement strand
ATTGTCTAACATCTTGTACTTTATTAAATGATCAGCTGCCGGTAAACAGCAGCCAAAATAATTATTCTGTATTCTTACGTTGCAGCAGCGCGCCGGTATCGGTGCTGAGGATAATATAATGGCTTGCCCCTGCCGGATGGTAATAGGCACTGCTATAGTTCAGCTCAAAAGTGCGCACCCGCAACATGGCTCCCAGCGAAAGTCCGGCACCACCCGAAGCATCTTCTAAACGCAGCTCTCTTCGGCGCAGGTGGTTGTAACCGGCCCTTACCTGAAAATTCTTGCTGAAAATAAACTCCGTCCCTACCACAAAATGCCGCGCAACCTTATCGCCCAAGGTTTTCTCTTCCTTTACCTCGTTGCCATTCGCATCCAAGCGGCCTTTGGCGTTGGGGTCTAAGTATACAACGTCGAGTTGGTACAGGTGGTGTGCTGTAAGTGAAAGCCGTACGGGCATGTGCTCCGGTTTATAGCTGGCACCAAGCTGCGCATCAAACGGCATCGGCTGCCGCTCGCCATCATCAAAAGGCTTTAGCTGGTACCCGATGTTCTTGAACACCAATCCAACTATAAAATCCTGCTCCGGATGTTTAAATACGCCTCCTACATCGGCCAGCAACCCCACCGTTTTGTTACCGGCTATACTGGATACAGCCAGTTTTGCAGTGGCTCCAAGGGTAAACGCTTCGGCCTGGCGCGCATGACTCAGGCTAAACGTATAATCGTTTACGTTAAAGCTGCCTTCCTCCTGCCCGGTAGCATCGCGCTGCACAAAGTTGCCATAGTTCAGGTAGCTTATAGTTGCCGCCCAGCGCCCCAGCCGCGCATGGTTAAAACCGTAGGCAAGGTTGCTTTGTTTGATATCGGCCAGATACCCTGTATAGCTAAGGCTCAGTTGCCGGTCCATTTCTGCGTTCAGCAGGGCAGGGTTTGCCGTTACCATATTCACATCATGGCCGCCTGCCGTGATGTTTATAGTTCCCAGTGCTGCCTGTTTGGCACTTACCGGCAACTCCAGAAACGTAAAAGCCCGCTGTCCGCCTACCTGTGCTGCAAGCGGAAAGCTCAACAGCACGCAAAGCAGAAGGGCAGCAGGTTTTTTCATATTATTTTAAATTGTTGAAGGCTGAATTGTTAAATTGTTAATCTTGATAAAACGTAAGAAACGAAGCGTTACTCCGCTATAACTCATCAGCAATTTAACCATTCAACAATTTAACAATAAATCATTACTCAACCTCAACTTTCCTGTCCTCTGTCACGGTCAGGTTCAGCGGGTTTTTCACTTTCTCTTTCAGTAACGCGATCTTCACCACTTCCTCCACACGGTCTACATAGTGTATTGTCAGGCCTTTGATGTACTGCTCCGGAATCTCGTTGATATCCTTGCGGTTCTTCTGGCAAAGTATAACATCTGTGATACCGGCACGTTTAGCCGCCAGTATTTTCTCTTTAATGCCACCCACCGGAAGCACCCTGCCGCGCAGCGTTATCTCGCCCGTCATAGCTAATCTTGGCCGCACTTTGCGTTGCGTGTATACCGAGGCAATCGATGTAAAAATGGCGATACCTGCCGACGGACCGTCCTTCGGAACAGCCCCCTCCGGGAAGTGGATGTGCAGGTCGTACTGCTCAAAAATGCGATAGTCGATATCCAGCAGGTGCGCATGCGCTTTCAGGTGCGATAAGGCTGTAACTGCCGACTCTTTCATTACATCGCCCAGCTGGCCAGACAACGTCAGTTTACCTTTGCCCCGGCTAAGTATAGACTCCACGAAAAGAATATCGCCGCCAACCGAAGTCCAGGCGAGGCCTGTTACCACACCGGCTGTACTGAAGTCCTGGTAAATCTCTTTATCGAAGATCTCAGCACCCATAATTTTAGTGACATCCTCCGGTTTTATAGTGCGCGGGTACTCTTCCTCCATCGCCTTCAGTTTGGCAATGTGGCGCACCAGCTGGCCTATTTTGCGTTCCAAGCTACGCACCCCCGATTCGCGGGTATAGTCTTCGATTACTTTCTGCAGGGCCGGCTTCGTGATTTTCACATCCTCCTCCAGCAGGCCGTGCTCTTTTATCTGCTTGGGTACAAGATGGCGTTTGGCTATTTCCATCTTCTCTTCCATCGTATAACCGGTCAGCTCAATAATTTCCATACGGTCGCGCAGGGCAGGCTGTATCGTGTCCAGTGAGTTGGCTGTGGCAATGAACAGCACCTTCGACAGATCGTACTCCACATCCAGGTAGTTGTCCATAAATGTATGGTTCTGTTCCGGGTCCAGCACCTCCAGCAACGCCGACGACGGATCGCCGCGGAAATCTGAGGCGAGCTTATCTATCTCGTCCAGAATGATTACCGGGTTACTGGAACCTACTTTTTTGATCTGGCTAATGATTTTGCCTGGCATAGCGCCTACATAGGTTCTGCGGTGACCACGAATTTCGGCTTCATCGCGTACCCCACCCAGTGACATTCTGACATAGTTACGCCCCAACGCCGTAGCGACAGAACGGCCCAACGAGGTTTTACCCACACCCGGAGGCCCGTACAGGCACAGTATAGGCGCCTTCATATCGTTCTTCAGCTTAAGCACAGCCAGGTACTCCAGGATGCGCTCTTTTACCTTCTCCAAACCATAGTGGTCGGTATCCAGCACTTTTTTAGTGCGCTTCAGGTTAAAGTTGTCCTTGGTATAGTCGTTCCAGGGCAGGTCCAGCAAAAACTCCAGGTAATTTACCGATACCGGGTACTCGGCAGCCTGCGGGTTCAGGCGGGCCAGCTTATCAATTTCTTTTTTGAAGTGCTTGGCAACTGCTTCCGGCCATTTCTTTTTAGCAGCCCGCTCCCTGAAACGCTCAATCTCCTGGTCCGGTCCCTCCTGCCCCAGCTCATCCTGCAGTACTTTTATCTGCTGACGCAGAAAGTAATCACGCTGCTGCTGGTCCAGATCGGAGTGCACCTTGGTATGAATTTCCTGTTTCAGCTCCAGCAACTGCACCTCGCGCAACATAAGCTGTAGCAGCTGCGTGCCGCGTTCGGCGCCGTCGTTTACCTCCAACAGCGCCTGCTTCTGTGCCACCTCTACGTTCAGGTTGCTCGATAGGAAATGGGTCAGGAAACTCGGGCTATCAATGTTATCCAGCGCTACCTGTGCCTCCTGTGGTATTTCAGGGTTCAGCTTCAGTATTTTGGCGGCAGCATCTTTCAGTGACTGCACCAGCGCCTTTACTTCTTTATTCTTCTTATCGAGGTTGGTTTCCTTGCAGTAGCTTACACGGGCTGTCAGGTAAGGATCTTCCTGCGTAATCTCTTCTATCTGGAAACGGCTGTGGCCCTGAATAATTATGGTGGTATTGCCATCCGGCAGCACGAGCATCTTCAGTATTCTGGCTACTGTACCAACCGTAAACAGGTCTTCCGGCGCCGGGTCATCGGCATTTGTGTTTTTCTGCGCCACCACGCCAATGGTTTTATCACCTTTGTAGGCTTTGCGCACCAGCCGCACCGATTTTTTACGGCTTACAGTAATAGGCAACACCACTCCTGGAAACAACACTGTATTACGCACGGCAAGTACAGGCAATTCATCCGGCAGTTCAGCGGCAGGTATTTCATCTTCAGGATCTGTGGTGATTATCGAAACCACATCGTCACTATCGTTGTCTGAAGCGGAGCTTAGTAAAAGGTTATGCAAAAAGTTATTCAAAGTATAGGTCATAGTTTGTATCAATGTCAGAATGACATAAAAAAGCCATTAGCACTGCTTTTTAAGAGTTAAACTACTATAGTCAAGTCCTGTGCCAACTATAGTTTACAGCGTAATCGTGCATTTATGTCGCTTAGGGTACTTTGCCCCACAAAAACTGGAATATACAGGTATTAACTGCAACAATATAGCTCAAAATTAATATCTTTGGCCATCAGGTAAAAACAAGATGGCAAATGATTAGACTGCACCTGCTCGGGCTGCTTTTTCTGTTGCTGCCGGCACTAAGCCGTGCGCAGCCGAATACCCCTATGCTGCAGGGTAAGGAATCGGGCCTGAAAGTGCACCGGAAAGCGCCCCGGCAGGAAGTGCAGCTCACCTTCCCGAACCTGAACAAAACAGCCTACTACCAGGACCAGAAAAAGCTAGCCGAGATACAGAAACTCGAGCGGAAGGGCAACTATAAGGAGGCGCTCCCGCTGCTGGAAGCGTACGTCAATAATTTTGGCATCGAGAACTTTTACAAAGATACGCCTCTGCTCTGGCGACTGGGCCAGCTACTCGAAAAGCACGGCCATGCCGAAAAAGCCAGGTCACTGTACCGCCTCGTGCTGAAGCATCACCGCTCTGACGTACGCCGGGTGTACTCTTATTATGATTCGCTGGAACAAAACAGCAAAGACTACTACGTTCCGCTTAACCATTATTATGAGCTGGTAGAGTACCGCAAATCTATCACAACCTACAAGCCGCCCAAAGGGGTTTACCTGAACATGGGCAACACCATCAACTCCCCTTTTGAGGATTATGGCCCAACTATAAATGCAGAGGACGAGGTATTGATCTTTACTTCGCAGCGGAACACACAGGGGCTGAACGGCCGCGCCAACGAGGACCTGTTCTACTCCCGCCACGTAAACGGCTACTGGGAAGAGGCCCAATCGTTCGGAAAACCCATTAACAGCATTTACAACGAAGGCTCCGCCTGCCTGAGCCGCGATGGCAATACACTATATTTTGCCCGCTGCGAAGCACCTGACGGGCTCGGCAACTGCGATATTTACGTTGCTAGCAAACAGGCTGATGGCAGCTGGGGCAATATCCGGAACCTGGGGCCGAATGTAAATTCCACCTCCTGGGACTCGCAACCAACACTCACCTCTACCGAAGATACCTTATACTTTGCTTCGGACCGGCTGGGCGGCTTTGGCTTATCCGATATTTATTTCACGTACAAAAACAAGAAAGGCGAGTGGGCACCTGCTGAAAACGCAGGTCCTGTTATTAATACCCGCGAAAGCGAGGTGAGCCCGTTTTACCACCCGCTGTACCAGGTGCTCTACTTCAGCTCCCGGGGGCAGCTCTATAACTTCGGCGATTTCGACATCTACAAATCCTATAAGGTGGGTCGGCAATGGCAGGAGCCGCGCAATGTAGGCCCGCTTGTGAATGGCCGCGGCAGCGAATACTATTTCACCATCGACTCTCAGTCTAGGAACCTGTATTATGCCCGCTCCGAGGCCAACGACATCCACAACCTGGACCTGTTCTCGTTTCCGTTGCCCATGGAGGCACACCCGCTGGCAGTTACCAAAGTCGAGGGTACGCTGATAGATTCGGTTACCAACAAGCCGCTGTCCGGCATCATCTCGGTAATTGACCTGGAAAACGGCATTGAGATCTCCTCCAAGTACATCCGCCCTGATGGCACCTTTGAGTTTGACCTGATAGACAACACGCGCTACATGATGCTGATCCAGAGCCCCGACTTTTTTACCATTGAACGGGAGATCTCGCTGGAGCAGGACACCGCTTTCCGGATCATGACCACCCTGATTGACTATAGCGTACCGATGGTATTCAGGAACATAGAGTTTGACCAGAACCAGGCAGAGATAAAAGAGGAGATGAAACCGATCCTGGATGAGGTGGCGCTTTTCCTGATAGACCACCCCACGTACAGGCTGGAAATATCGGGCCACACCGACGCTGCCGGTAACCCTGAATTTAATCTGGCGCTTTCGCAGGACCGGGCTAATGCTATCCGATTGTACCTTGAAGCACAGGGAAATATAAACGATGGCCGTATAGATGCGTATGGATTTGGAAGTACCAAGCCCCTGCGCGAAGAAAAAACGCAGGAAGATCGTAGAATTAACCGCCGCGTAGAGTTCAGGCTTATAAAACCAGAGAAGACGGAGCGCGGCAAAAAATAATTTACCTATGCCTTTTACGGCCGCACACCCCGCGCTTATAGTTCCGCTCTTACGCCTGCCACGCCGCTGGTTTTCTGTTACAGGTCTTGTAATAGGCAGCACTGCCCCTGACTTTGCTTACTTTTTACATATTCCGGGGTTGGGCAGATTCAGCCACTCCCTCAAGGGTTTACTGCTGTTTAACCTGCCCATGGCCTTTGTGCTGGCCATACTCTTCCATGTGCTGGTGCGCGACCAGGTTATTCAACAATTACCAGCTTATTTCAGGAGTCGTGCAGTTAACATAAAACCGGTAGCCATAGGGAGTTACCTGCTCCGCAACGGGCACATATTTGCTATTTCAGCGCTCATCGGCTCTTTCTCGCACCTGTTCTGGGATAGCTTTACGCACTACAACGGCTACTTTGTGCGCCATCATGCTTTTCTCTTGCAGCCTGTGCCGCTGGGTATTACGGTAATGCCGGTCTGCCGTGTATTGCAGCATTTCAGTACGTTTGCAGGATTTGCAGTACTGCTCTGGCACATCAGTAAAATGCCGGCTGCACAAGTTACACCTAAACACTGGCTCGGCTGGATGCCTTACTGGATTCTGGTCGGTTTTATAGCTGCCGTATACCTGCT
>DATBUF010000476.1:0-2415 GCA_036516435.1 Pontibacter sp. | reverse complement strand
ATCTGCAGCTTTGAAGAACGGAGCTTCAGGATCCTTGTTAATAACGACAATAACTTTAGAAGAGTTAACACCAGCCAAATGCTGAATGGCACCCGAAATACCAATGGCAATGTACAGGTTAGGGCTTACAGTGATACCTGTTTGGCCAACGTGCTCGTGGTGCGGTCTCCAGTCCAGGTCAGAAACCGGCTTAGAGCAGGCGGTAGCAGCACCCAGTGCTTTTGCCAGGTCCTCTACCAGGTGCCAGTTCTCAGGGCCTTTCAGACCACGGCCACCCGATACCACGATCTCAGCTTCCGGTAAAAGTATACCACCGCTTGAGTCCTGCATCACAGTTTCCTTCGGAGCAGCTGCAAAATCAGCGTCCGTCAGGTCGGCAGAGAGTTTTTCTATAGTTGCAGCAGAGCCACCATTGCTTGTAATCTCAATCGCATTCTTCTTAACAGCAATGATCTTCAGATCAGACGTCAGGTTTACATCGGCAAATGCTTTGCCTGAGAACACACCGCGGGTAACTATAAACTGACCACCCTCTGTTTTAGGCAGTGTGGTTACGTTAGTTGCCAGTGATCCATTTAAGCGCACTGCGAGTTTAGAACCAACCGCAGCACCAATGTTGGAGTTAGAGAACACCAGCACTTTGGCATTTTCCTGCTGCGCTGCCTTTGCAATTACTTTTACATAAGCATCGGCTACAAACTGGTTCAGGCGGCTGTCGGCATCGTACAACACTTTGCTGATACCCTGCTCGCCTAATTTTGCCAGTGCATCTTCGTGCACCTCGCCTATTGCTACTGCTGTAGCTGTTGTACCAAGCTGCTGTGCAACCTGGCTGCCGTAAGTGGCTGCTTCCAACGAAGACTTCTTAATTTCTCCGTTAAATCCTTCTACAAATACTAATACAGACATAGTTATAGTACTTTAGCTTCGTTTCTTAACAATGTAATCAATTCACCGGCATTCTCTGCGTCAATCATCTTCACGCCGCCTTTTTTCTCCGGTTTGCTGTAGCCAACGTAGTCGGCTTTTGTTTCGGCTGCTACCGGCTCTACTACCTGCAACGGCTTGGTACGGGCCGTCATGATGCCGCGCATGTTCGGGATACGTGGCTCCGACATCGGCTGCTGAGCGCTGGCTACGAATGGCAGTTTTACTTCCACCACTTCTTTGCCACCTTCAATTTCGCGTTCCAGTCTTGCTGTTGTATCATCAATCATGTCCAGTTTAAAAGCCGGAACTATAGAAGGGATACCCAGCATTTCGCCTACCATGCCATGCACCTGCGAGCCGTTGTAGTCGATCGACTCCTTGCCCATCAGGATCATGTCGTAGTTGTTTTGCTTGGCGATGGCTGTGATCTGCTGCGCTACAAAGTAGGCGTCTTTCGGGTGTGCGTTTACACGGATAGCATCGTCGGCGCCAATGGCCAGTGCTTTGCGGATGTTTGGTTCAGCATCTGCTTCTCCAACGTTTAGTACCGTAACGGTTCCGCCTTTTGCTTCCTTCAGTTCAATAGCGCGGGTAAGTGCGTATTCATCCCATGGGTTGATCACGAACTGTACGCCGTTCTTGTCAAACGACTTGTTGTCGCCGGAGAAGTTGATCTTGGAAGTAGTATCCGGAACGTTACTGATGCAAACTAATATTTTCATATGATAAAATAGTTAGCTTATTAAAGGTTAAATTTGTGCGAAGTTAGTAAAATATAGCCAAATCGAAATGTCACAGGATAGAATAACGCAGCTTCATAAGTTTCTGGAAGAGGACCCGAATGATCCCTTCACCATTTACGCGCTGGCCATGGAATATCGGCCCACAAACCAGCAAAAAGCACTTGCCTACTATACGCAACTCCTGACTGAGCATGAGCGCTACGTAGGTACGTACTACCACGCCGCTAAGCTGTACGAAGAGTTGGGACAAAACGACGAAGCAGAACGCATCTATAAAAAAGGAATGCTGATCAGCAGGCAGGAAGGTAACCTGCACGCCTTCTCAGAATTGCAGCAAGCCTACAACAAGCTGATGGGCCTTGATTACGAAGATGACTAAACTGCCGGCTGCATGAACCAAAAATAGTATGCATGCAGCATATTTGCAAGCTATACTTATATAACTTGTTTAGGGTTACTTTGTTCGGCTGGACTTCGGTGAATGGAGTTGCTGGGAGTTACCTTTCCAGTGGTTAAAAGTGTTGTTTGCTGTAGTTCTATAGTTGCTGGCTTGCTACAAGCTTGTAGTTTCATAGCCTCTTTTATTCCTGGGAGCTTTACTTGCCCTTTGTTTTATAGTTGGCTTTGGTGCCCTCCTGGGCCGGGAGGCCCCGTCTTTGGGCATCGCGCTGCTGCCTTCTTGCTATCCTCCTGCGTCGGATTGCCTGCGGCACCGCAACAAGTCAAAGGCGCTCAACCCAAA
>DATBUF010000475.1:0-2832 GCA_036516435.1 Pontibacter sp. | reverse complement strand
TCTGGCAGTTTATAGTTCTATCTCGCCGGTGAGGTAGGTTACTGCTTTGCCGGTTATTTTCACTCTGTCGCCGAGGTACTCGCATGTCAGGTCGCCCTGCCGTTTCGAGAGTTGCTTTGCCGACATAACCTGTTTGCCCAGGCGGTTGCTCCAATAAGGCGTGAGCGTGGTGTGGGCCGAACCAGTTACCGGGTCTTCCACAATCCCTACCTGCGGGCAGAAAAAGCGCGACACAAAATCAACGTTCCTGCCCGGCGCCGAAACTATAACACCGCGTGCCTCCACCGAGTTTACCAGAGCAGTATCCGGGTTAAAGCCTGCCACATCCTCTTCTGTTTCAAAGATCAGCAGGTAATCGGTTTTGCCTTTGTAGGTTTCCTGTGGCGCTTTGCCGAAGGCCTGCACCAGGGCTTCAGGCGTTTCGGCGCCCTCGTAAACGTCAGTCGGAAAATCGAGAGTCAGGGTATCGCCACGCCGTTGCACCCGCAGTAGCCCACTGTGCCTGGAGTGCAGGTTTATAGTTTCGGATGGGTGGCTATAGTATCGAAACAGTACGTAAGCAGCTGCCAGGGTAGCGTGTCCGCACAGGTCTACTTCCACCGTCGGCGTAAACCAGCGTATTTCGTAATCTTCTCCGAATTTTACCACAAATGCAGTTTCGGCCAGGTTATTTTCGGCACCAATTTTCTGCATCATCTCATCGCTGAGCCACGCATCCAGCACACACACCGCAGCCGGGTTCCCGCCAAATACTTTATCCGTAAAAGCGTCTATCTGGTATAGTTTAATTTTTGCCAAGGTTTATAGTTGTTCGTTGGTAGTTAGTAGGTATTAGGTGATTTTACATAGATTACCGGCTCGGTTATGACAGCTATCTATAGTTACAACTCACCTGCTAATACATCGCCGGCTGTCCAGCTTTTGGAAGCGATGCTTTGATAAACTCACGCAGGTCATCGTTACTTTTTACCAGGTCCTCTTTGCGCAGGTACATCATGTGCCCGCTGCGGTAGCCTTTCCAGCTCAGGCGATCTTTTAGTTTGCCACTTGGGTCCAGCTGCCACATGCTGTACTTGGAGTTGAAATAATCTGTAGCGCCATCATAATACCCAGCCTGGAACAGCACGTGCAGGTACGGGTTTTGTGCCATGGCCTGGCGTAGGTTTTCGCCGGTGCGGTCGTTGCTGCGGTTCCAGGGGTGTACGGGCCCGAACATGTTGTATTTCACATCGGTTTTAAACTTCAGCTCGTCGCGCAGGTACATGTTAATGGCCGGTGTAAAAGCATGTAGCCAGGCGGTGAGTTCTGCATTAAAGTCCGGCCGGTCCCCAGCATCCTGACGGTCGATGCCTTTGTAGCGGGAGTCGAGGCGGCCAACAGTGTAGCTTTCGTTGCGGAGCAGTTCTTTCCAGAAAAAGCTGGCAGGCACATCCAGGTTATAGTTCAGGATGCTTTGCTCCGAAATGCCGGCATAGCGGGCCATCTTCGCTACTATCTTCTTTTTATGTGCATCCTCTATAAACCCGCCCTGTACTATAGCAGGTATCAGTTCGTTGGTAGTAAAGGCCTCTACTTCAGGCAAAAGTGCATCCAGATCTTTTTGTTGGAGGTCCTGCGGTAGCTTTTTGTGGTACCAGGCAGTGGCAGCAAAGTATGGCAGGCGCAGGGCAGCATCAACCGGGCCGCTGCGCTCAATGCCTAAGCCAGTAGGCGATACCAGTATTACCCCGTTCAGGTACATCCAGTGGGAGTTTTGCAGTTCCAGCGCCAAGCCCGATACACGGGTGGTTCCGTAACTTTCGCCAATCAGGTATTTCGGGGATGCCCAGCGGCCTTTGCGCGACACAAACGTATTGATCCACTCCGCCAAATACTTCACATCGGCATTTACACCAAAGAATCTCTCCTTCAGCTTTTCCTTGTCCACGCCTTCGGCCATGCGCGAGTAGCCCGTATTCACCGGGTTTACGTACACAATGTCTGCCACATCCAGTATAGATTCAGGGTTTTCGCGGTAGCCGTAGGGTTGCACCGGGTATCCTTCGTCATCAATATTTAACAGCCGCGGGCCGGTGTAGGCAATGTGCATCCAAACCGAGGCGGAGCCGGGGCCACCGTTAAACGAGATAACCAGGGGCCGTGTGGCGCGGTCTTTCACATCGGAGCGCTCGTAGTAGGTATAAAAGAGCCCGGCTATCGTTTTGCCGTGCTCGTCCCAAACGGGTTGTGTGCCGGTAGTGGCATTATATGAGATACGTTTGCCTTTTACCGTAACCTGCTGTTTGGTTGTCACCGCCGAATCAGGGTTGATAGGGCGCTGCGCCACAACAGGAAGTGTAACTGCTAGCAGTAGCAGGAGTAGAACTCTCTTCATAGTAAACATTTAAGGGTGAAAGCAATTCTGAACTGCCACTGGCAGGTTGCGCAAACAATATAGCAAAAACACTGTAAACTGAATACGCTGGCGATCAGGACCGGAAAAACTTATAGTTTCCTGTACAGGTAGCAACCAATCTGATCCGGGTGGTCTTGTACCAGATCCTGTCTTCCCGCCTTACGCAGCATCCAGAGGATAAGCGCATCGCCGCCGGCAGCTACTGTAAAGAGCAGCCCGAACGCAAATACGGGCAGGTAACCTAACAGCAACCCACCTATAGTTGGTAGTATTCCCATTACCAGTCCGGGCATCATGCCGCCCAGCCTATAGGCCCGCAACGGGAGCACCTCTTTGCAATGGCAATAGGGCGTCAGCATTTTCCAGTGCACCCCATATTTTATCGACTTCAGCCCGTTTTTGCAGAAAAGCGCCCAGGTAAGGCCATGCAACAGCTC
>DATBUF010000474.1:0-15451 GCA_036516435.1 Pontibacter sp. | reverse complement strand
ATCAGAAATTCATGCAGAAGAAGGATGTTGAAGCATACCTGACTTTCTTCAAAAACAACTATTAATTACATGACTACGCGTCAAAAAACTGTTGAGCCACGAAAAACGGCTTTCCCGAAAGTGGTGACCACCCTGTGGCTTGTTTTCCTGGGAGGACTTATAACATTTATACTTTACTTGTATGCTGTTAGTGCCAACTTCCTGAACCTTTTTGGGGAACTGCCAAACCTGCGCACCCTCGAGAACCCGAAGAGTGAACTGGCATCAGAACTATACTCTGCAGATAATAAGCTCTTAGGGAAATATTTCCGGGAAAACCGTTCGCCTGTAGACTACGAAGACCTTCCGGAGAACCTGGTGAATGCTTTGCTCGCAACAGAAGATATCCGCTTTGAAGAACACTCCGGTATTGATGCCGAAGCAATGGCACGTGTTGGCTTTTCGCTGCTAACGGGCCAGAACAAAGGGGGAGGAAGTACACTTACCCAGCAGGTAGCCAAAAACCTGTTCGATACGCGAGGCGATGAGCTGAATAACGGCCTGCTAAACGATGTGCCCGGCTTACGCATGCTCATCCTGAAAACGAAGGAATGGATCATGGCCGTGAAGCTGGAGCGCAACTATACCAAGCAGGAGATTATGACCATGTACCTGAATACGGTTGATTTCGGCTCTAATGCCTATGGTATAAAAGTAGCAGCAAAAACATTCTTCAACAAAGCGCCACACGACCTGAAACAGGAAGAATCTGCTGTACTCGTTGGCCTGCTGAAAGCTCCTTCTTACTATAGCCCGAAATTCAACCCCGAAAATGCGAAGCGACGTCGTAATGTAGTGCTCTCGCAGATGGTAAAATATAATTTCCTTTCGGAGGAAGAATACAACAAACTGAAAGACAAAGATATTAAGCTGGACTATCGTGTAGAGAACCAGAACGTTGGCCTGGCACCTTATTTCCGTACCGAAGCCAGTAAATTCCTGCTGCAGTGGTGCCGCGAAAACGGCTACGACCTGTATGCTGATGGACTGAAGATCTATACAACTATAGATTCGCGGATGCAACGGTATGCCGAAGAGGCAATGGAGCAACACATGAAGGCGCAGCAGAAGTTATTCTTTGAGCACTGGAAAGGCCGCAACCCTTGGGTAGACCGCAACAACAAAGAAATTAAAGGCTTTGCAGAGCAGGCCATCAAGCGTTCGCAGCGGTATCGTAAATTGTACGAACGATACGACGGTAACCAGGACTCTATTAACTACTACCTGAACAAGAAGATACCGATGACCATTTTTACCTGGGAAGGAGAAAAGCAGGTAGAGATGAGCCCGATGGATTCACTGAAATACTACAAGCACTTCCTGCAGTTCGGTTTTATGGCCATGGAACCCCAAACCGGGCACATCAAGGCATGGGTAGGCGGTATCAACTATAAGCACTTTAAATACGACCACGTAAAGCAGGGCGCACGCCAGCCGGGTTCTACCTTTAAGCCGTTCCTGTACACAGCTGCTATCGAGAATGGCTACTACCCTTGCTACGAAGTAATTGATACCAAAGTGTGTATCCCGCTACCGGACGGTAACATGTGGTGCCCGAACAATGCAGACAATAAATTCTCTGGCCAGAAATACACGTTACGTAAGGCGCTTGCCGAGTCTGTTAACTCTATTTCTGCCTTCCTGGTAAATAAACTGGGAGCTGAGACACTGGTAAAAACAGCCAAACGCATGGGTATCTCTACACCACTCGACCCTACGCCATCGCTGGCGCTGGGCACAAGCGACGTTACACTCTTTGACATGGTAGGGGCTTACGGAACATTTGTAAACGGCGGTACCTGGGTGGAGCCAAACTATATTACCCGCATCGAGGACAAGCACGGCAATATAGTGGCGGAGTTTGTACCGGATACGAAGGAAGCCTTAAGCGAAGAAACTGCCTACATGATGGTGCACATGCTGAAAGCAGCTGCTGAGCCGGGTGGTACTGCCTACTATGGTCTTCGCCATCGCAATGGCCTGAAGAACGAGATTGCAGCTAAAACCGGTACAACGCAAAACCAGTCTGATGCCTGGTTTATGGGCCTGACGCCGAACCTGGTGGCTGGTACCTGGGTTGGTGGCGAAGATCGCTCTATTCACTTCAGAACAATTGCATTGGGGCAGGGTGGTAAGCTGGCTATGCCTGTATATGGTGCTTTTATGCAGAAAGTGTATGCGGATAAGTCGCTTGATATCTCAAAAGCCCCTTTCCCTAAACCTTTAGCGCCTTTATCTGTAGAATTAGACTGCGCCAAGTATAACAGCGGGGGTATCCCGATAGACTCAACTCAACAGGATGAGTTTTTACAGCTACCCACTGAGATAAACCTGGATGCGGAGATCTAATTTGCGCTGAAATGCCCGCTAACGAGAAGCTGAAAGAGAAAATATCGCACCTGCCGCATAAGCCCGGCATTTACAAGTTTTTTGACGATAACGGCATTATCTATGTCGGCAAAGCGGTTGATATACGGAAGCGTGTCAGCTCTTACTTCAACCGCTCTGCCCAGCATAATAAAAAAACGCTTAAGCTCGTCTCTCAGATCAAAGACATTGAGTTTACTATAGTTGATACCGAAGCTGATGCTTTTCTGCTGGAAAACAACCTGATCAAGCAATACCAGCCTAAGTACAACATTCTGCTGAAGGATGGGAAAACATACCCGTACATCTGCATTGTAAACGAACGTTTTCCGCGCGTAATCAGCACACGCAACAAGATTAACGATGGTTCGCGCTACTTTGGTCCATACCCCAGCGTTACAACTATGAACGTCGTGCTGGACCTGATCCGTACGCTTTACCCGCTCCGTACTTGTACCTATAATTTATCTCCGGAGAATATACAGGCAGGTAAATTTAAGGTTTGCCTGGAGTACCACATTGGTAACTGTAAAGGCCCCTGCGAGGGTTTGGTAGACGAAACAACCTATAACAGCTACATCTCTCAGATCAGGAATATACTGTCTGGCAACCTGACTATAGCCAAGAACTACTTTAAAGAGCACATGGCGGCTGCAGCGGCTGAATTTCAGTTTGAGCTGGCACACCAGTTTAAGCAGAAGCTCGATATGCTGGAAGACTTCCAGACAAAATCGACGGTAGTAAGTAATACACTTACGAACATTGATGTCTTTACCATTACATCCAATGAGCAATGTGCTTTCCTGAACTACCTGAAGGTGATGAACGGCTCTATTATCCTTACGCAGTCGCTGGAGATACAGAAGAAGCTGGATGAGGCGGATGAAGATATATTGGCCTCTGTTATCGTGCAGTTGCGCCAGGAATTTGAAAGCACCTCCCGTGAGGTGATTACCAATATAGAAGTTACGCTGCCTCTGGATAATATTACAGTTACCTACCCACAGATCGGGGATAAGCGAAAGCTGCTGAATCTCTCGCTGAAGAATGCCATGTACCTGCGCAAAGAGCGGGAAGGGCAGCAGGAAAAGAACCGTACGCTAAGCGAGCAGCGTGAAATACGTGTGCTGGAAACACTGAAGAAAGACCTCCGCCTGACAGAGCTGCCGCGCCACATCGAGTGCTTCGATAACTCTAACTTCCAGGGCGATAATCCGGTGGCCTCTATGGTTTGCTTCAAGAATGGCAGATCCAGCAAGAAAGACTACCGCCACTTCAATATTAAAACCGTAGTTGGCCCAAACGACTTTGAGTCAATGTACGAGATTGTGACACGCCGCTACAGAAGGTTATTAGATGAAAATCAGCCACTGCCCCAGCTCATTATCATTGATGGTGGCAAAGGGCAGCTAAGCTTCGCGGTTAAAGCCTTGAAAGACCTCAACATTTGGGGCAAGGTGGCTATAGTTGGTATAGCCAAGCGCCTCGAGGAGATTTTTTACCCCGGTGATAATCTGCCCCTGTATATTGATAAAAAGTCAGAATCATTGCGCCTGATCCAGCGCATCCGGGATGAAGCACACCGTTTTGCTATTACGTTCCACAGAAGCAAGCGCGATGCGGGTACTCTTAAGACCGAGCTTACCGATGTAAAAGGCATTGGCCCTGTTATAGCCGATCAACTGTTATCAAAGTACAGGTCTGTTAAGAAGTTGCGCGAGCTTTCGCAGGAGGAATTAGCCTCGGAAATTGGTAAAGCAAAGGCAGCTATACTTTATAGTTACCTCCATTCTCCCGATCTATAGTTAAAAAAATGAGGCACAAAAAAGGGAGGCTTGGTTAAGCCTCCCTTTAATTTTATCAATGCCTGGGCCTAGTAGCTCCAGAGGCTATATTCATACTCGATCAGCGCTTCCAGTGCATCCTGCGCTGCTAACAGGCCCTTTTGCCCGCCACCGTAAATATCTGACAGGCCCCTGTCGCCAGGGTTTGATATTTTAGTGATGTAAGAGCTGAACAACCACAGGTCAAATGCATCTGCCAGGTTTTTGTGCTGTGCATCGTTTTGTGCATTGTACCAGATTGCTGTTTCAGGGTTGTTGCGGAACACACGTACCAGGTCGCTCATTTTAAACGATGCCACTGTATTTTCAATACCCAGCTCGTTTGAGGTAGCCGGTACTTTCAGCGTAATCGTTTGTATGTCGTGGTACATTCTGGAGCGCTTCTTATCGAAAACTACATTCTCTTTTAGCTCCAGCAGGTATAGTTCCTTGGCAAAAAACTCGTTGCTTACAGGGCCTGTAGTTGATGCTCCTCCACTCTTGCCCAGCGCAGCACCCCAGGCATCATCCTCCTCTTTCTGCGCTCCGAAGCCTGCAGCAATTTCTTCCTCGCTCAGTCCGCTGCTCGTTTCCTGTTTAGTCAGGTTAGAAACGAACTCTTCGCGTGTTAGTGGCTTGCTTACAGAATCATTGGCATAGGCTGTCAGCTCTCCACTCTTCACAGCATCCATAATGATCTTGGTGATCTCTCTGTTTTCTGAGAACATTGGCTTGTTCTGCTTTTCACGCAGGTCAATTTTACGCCATACTGTTTTCTTAAAGAGAATATCGTGCTCAGGTATTGGTCTGGCAGATGTGCTGCTGCTTGCAGTGGTTGATACCTGCTGCGCCATAGCACTCATGCTCAGGAAAATACCGGCTGCTAAACCTAATGCTTTTACTACTTTCATACTCCTTGTAAGCTTCTAATTTAGTTTAATGGGATGTTCCAGAAGGTCTCGCCACTTGGCTTGATATCTACTGCTGTTCCCCTATAGTTCAGGCGCTTCACATCCAGGATCTCGATTGCTACCCTGTCGCCTTTGCTTGCTTTCGCAGCAAATCGTGATAAGTTCTCTGAAGGGCCATTTACTTCTACCTGATCGATCGGGTTTGTACCACGCACCAGGTAAGCTCGCCACTTCGTAACTCTAAAACGTGCTTCGTTAGGTAATAATTGTTTAAAGCCTTCGTCAGCTATAGCTTCTATGCTTACCTGTCTGATAGATTGTGCAGGAACACCGCGTCTTCCATCTACTGGTCTGCCGTTCACCATTAGGGCCAGTGTTGGCTTAGGTATAGGACGCACTTTAAATGTTTCTGAACCGATAGCATTACCGCCACTGCTCACATTTAGCTTAACTTCTGTTGCAGTAGGAATCACTGTTACCAAGCCTTTTTTAGCCCCCTTAATAGCTTGTCCGCCTGATGCACTGAAGCTTGGGTCATATACCGCACCTAAAGCAGGTACCTGTATGTTCAGCTCGTTAGCACACTGGAAGTATAGTGCCTGCACTGCAGCAGACTGCACCTGTATTACAGGCTTCGCTACTACGTAGTCTTCCTGAACCGTGAATGTGGTATCGCGGCCATTCTGATTAATTGTGATCTGGCCTTTCCAGCTTTGCTTTGAGTTACCTTCTGCATCATAGTTAGAGGCTGCAGCTGTAAACTCCACCTGCCCTCTGCCATCCACTACCTTAACAGGTCTGCCCTGGAAAGTCATAGTTGGTGTGATCGCATCAGAAGAAGCAGCGATAAACATATCTGCTCTATACTTTGTACCGGCAGCTACTGTTTTAGACTCAGCGCGGGCCATGGCAAAGATCTTCTCAAACTTGATAATATCGGCACCCACCTGTGACGCTAACTTCTGCAATGCATCTGCCTCGTACTTCAGCACTTCGTTTTCTTTCTGAGAAAGAACTGCCAGCGCAGCTACCAGTGGTGTGTTCTCGAAGTTAAGCTCTGCGAAGTCCTTGTTACGTTGCGTTTTATCGTTTTTCGCTACAGGATCTTCTTTTCCATCATTCGCCAGCGTGTTAGGCATATTCGGGTTGTACTGCTTCAGGAACTTAGCATATGCATTCAGTTTATCCTTCAGCTCATACCCGGCACCGTTCTTTTTGTTAGCAGCCCCGATCATGGCCATAGCTACTTTGTCTTCACCGCTTGGGTTTGCATACTGATGCGGATCATCTTCGCTTACGCCGCCAGTTTCTTTTACCAGTCTTTCGCGCAGGCCTCTGATGTAGTTCACCATTTCAGAGGTTTGCTGACGTATGGCCTGTGCATTTTGTAGTACACGGGCATCAGAGCTTCTGTTACCGCCTTCATTTACAGCGGATTTAATGTTGGTCAGAACTCCGGCATTGTCATTCACTGTTTTCCCATTCACTTCCATCAAACTTTCGTCCAGGAACTGAAATTTTAACAGGATAGCCGAGTTCACTTGTAAGGCAAGAAGTGCGGTCAGTACCAGGTACATCATACCGATCATCTTCTGCCTTGGTGTCTCTTTTCCTCCAGCCATTTTATATTATGTTAACTGTTGTTTTCTTTTGATTCAGATCAATTTTATAGCTACAGATTAACCTTTCATAGCTGTCAGCATATTGCCGTACACTGTGTTCAGAGAGTGTAGGTTCTGCGTAAGCTTAGAAACTTCCTGCTTAAATTGTTCTGTATCTTTGCTGGCATCAGTTAAGTTTTCCATGGCCATGCTCAGGTTACCGTAGAACTTGTTCATGGCTTTCAGGTGGTTGTTAGCATCCTGCAGTTCCATTTCGTACACTGCATTCAGTGCACCCAGGTTCTTGGTCATGCCCTGAATCTGCTGGTGGTACGCCTGAGCATCCACAGTTGAACCGGCCATCTGCGCTAACGCATCGGCAGTAGTGGCATAGGCTACATTCATTTTGTCTAATGAACCTGTAGCTTCTCTTACTCTCAGCGTGTACTCTGATGTTGCAGAGGCTGCCTGGCTCATGTCGGCCATCTGTGCTGCAGACTCGCTCAGCCTGTTAAGGCCCATACCCAGAGAGTTTATAGTTTCGGGAGTAATGTTTGCATCCAGCAGCATGTCATCCAGTTTGCGCGTAAGACCATTACCACCTTGTGCTACGGCAGTAGCCGGCATCAGGCCTTCACCTGCATAGTCATCAGCTAGTTGCGGGTATACTCTGGCCCAATCCGGATCGTGTGGCTGTGGCTGGAAAGCACTTAGGAAGAAGATGATTGCCTCTGTGCTAAGACCAATGATCAGCATCCAGTCTGCACCATCCCAGTGCTGGATTTTGAAAAGGGCACCAACGATTACTACAGCTGCACCGATACCATAAATTTTAGGCATCAGCACATCATATAAAAAACTACGTTTTTTGGCGTTGCTCATTTTGTTTTCGATGTTAAATTGTGAACGATTGTGTTTTGGGTTATGTGTGGTTTGGGTTTTTCTTATCTGAACTCTCTTCCGGATGAGCGGCCAATGTAAACCATTGCGTTACGGAAACCAATGTAAGAGCGGGAAGAGTCCTGGTATTCGAAGTTACGTGTACCTGTCTCCAGGAAGTAAGCTATATCTTTCCAGGAGCCACCTCTTACTACTTTGCGGGTCTCAAGTCCTGCCGGGTCTCTGTAAACAGGGTTCAAATCCCATGTAACTGGTACATATGCTTCAGCAAAGTCATCTGCGCACCACTCCGCTACGTTACCAGCCATGTCATACAGGCCAAAGTCGTTCGGGAAGTATTGTGCAACAGGAGCGGTGTAAGAGAATCCATCGCTATAGTAGTCGCCACGGCCTGGCTTAAAGTTAGCCAGTAAGCAGCCTTTTGCATTGCGCAGGTAAGGGCCACCCCATGGATAAACAGTTACATCACGACCACCACGGGCTGCATACTCCCACTCTGCTTCTGAAGGGAGCCTGAAGCTTGGCATTGGCGCCATGCCGTTCTCAGCATTCGCCTGGTTTTTCAGTTTCGAGCGCCAGTCAGAGAAGTACTTTGCTGCAAACCAGTCCACGCCTACTACCGGATAGTCGTCGAAGGCTGGATGCGAGTAGTAATATTCCATTAACGGATCACCCATGTGGTAGGTAAAGTCTTTCACCCAAACAGTCGTGTCCGGATAAAGAGTTTCCATCACCCATGCTTCGCCCAGAATTTCAACAGAGTCCTGCATGATTACATCCATAAACTGGCGGTACTCATTGTTAGTTATCTCTGTCTCATCCATATAAAAAGCACCTATTGTTACCTGCTTGTTCAGGTTTGCCATAGTTGCAGCTATATCTTCATCTGCCTGCCCCATATGGAACGTTCCGCCCGGGCAAGCCACCATTCCGTAAGGTATCTGCTGTGCATTATAGTCCGGACGGTCTTCTGATCCTACCAGGTCGCCTTGTGGCCTGTTTCTCAACCCGCAGCCTGCAAGCAGCAACAAAGCCAAAGCGAAGGAAGACAGCTTAAATAGTTTGTTCATGATGACTCTTAAAAAAGGTAAAGTTTTAGCACTGTATTCTTAGCACATTTTCACTGGTGAAGCAAATATATAAGGTTTAATACCAAATAAACAAAAATTTATTTGCCACACATGTTTATTATTTTCCAACGGTGTACCTGCCGGATTATTTTACAGACCTGATACTATTTT
Source organism: Pontibacter sp. (assembly GCA_036516435.1). Classification (GTDB taxonomy): domain Bacteria; phylum Bacteroidota; class Bacteroidia; order Cytophagales; family Hymenobacteraceae; genus Pontibacter. Next base: position 6,569 of record DATBUF010000474.1, on the reverse strand, counting down.
ATACTGTATTTTTTCGGGAAAAGCACGCTAGCCGTAAACTGGCTTTTTATGTATCTGCCAATGCTATCTCGTAAAGTTATACCTTGGCGTCCTTACCGGTGGCCTGAAGCGTACGACAGGCTCGGGCAGCCTGTAAGAGAGCATCACCTCATGCGAGGTTGGAGCTTTGGCAACTTTATTAAAAATCGTTAAATCAAATGCGTATCCTACTCTTAATGAGTTATCTGTAAATAAACCCAACCCAACTAGCGCTCCAACAGCCTCCTCGTGGCGGTAGTTCACTCCTGCCCAATATTTTTCGTTAAAGGTGATCTTTGCCCCGGCATCAAACGATACAGTTTCGGTATCATGTTTCAGGAGTGCCATCGGAGTAAGCACCATGGAGCTGGTAAGCGGAAGGTGATACCCGGCGGTTACATAAATATGATTTTCGCTGAGTAAGGTACCTCTGACTTCGTCTTCTACGTCGTCCTGTACATTCGCAAACTCATACTCCGCTTTTAACAGATTAGTTACACCTGCACCTGCATAAAACGTACTCGACTCGTACCACACTCCTGCCCCCAGGTCGTACTTCGTATCAGAGCTGTTATACGGCACCCGCGGGTCGTTCTCGTCGTTAGGTCTGTATTCCCCTTTCTTGATATTGTTCATATTCCCCTGAACTCCCAACCCTAACTTTGCCTGCCCCACAGGTATATGAAGTGAGTACGAAAGAGCCGCCCCCGTTAAGGTAGTATTGGCTATTTTATCCCGCACCAGGGTGATGCCCACCCCTCCATGCAGCAGGCGCACCGGAGTATGCGCCGCAAGTAATAAGGTCTGTGGCGCACCGCCTTCATCAAATGTTGCATTGTAACCCAGCCACTGATACCTGAAAACCGACATTACCTCAGGCCGGTTAGTTATACCTGCATAAGCCGGACTCAGTTGCATGCCGTTAAAGCTGTAATGTGTGAACTGCGGCTGCTGCTGCGCCAGCACGCTGCGCCCACACACCAGAAACAGTACGAGAAAAGGTAAAAGCTTTTTCATAGGCTACTGCAACAAAGCTGAGAACAGTAAGACTGTATAGTAAGGCAAGTACAAGTATAGGGATTTAAATATACAATTAAACGCTAAAACGCAAAAACAAGACGGGTTTACACCACACTCTCATCTTTGCGTTTTAGGTATTATGTATTTCAGAGATAAAAGTTACAGCTATTCAGCCTTTTTTACTTCTGTTTCTGATTCTGAATGTATACTTCTATAGCACCTGTCATGGATGGGGCATTTGGCATTGGTGCTTCTATATCCAATTCTAACCCTGCATCGCGTACGGCTTTGGCTGTAGTTGGCCCAAATGCCGCAATACGGGTGTTGTTCTGCTTAAAGTCCGGGAAGTTCGTGAACAACGATGTAATACCGGACGGGCTGAAAAATGCCAGGCAGTCGTAAGTTACATCATCCAGATCTGATAAGTCGGCAGCTACGGTCTTATAGATAATAGCTTCCGTAAACTTTATCTTGTTAGCCGCCATAAATGCCGGGATGTCATCTTTACGAATGTTAGAGCATGGGAACAGGAACTTCTCGTTCTTATGCTTCTTAATTACCTCAAAAAGGTCTTTGGCCGTTTTCTCGCCTACAAACAATTTACGTTTGCGCAGTACGATATACTTCTGAAGGTAATAGGCTGTCTGATCTGAGATGCAGAAGTATTTCATATCAGCAGGCATCTCGATTCTGCTCTCCTGGCATATCCTGAAGAAGTGGTCTACTGCATTACGGCTTGTAAAGATCACAGCTGTATGCGACAGGATATCCACCTTATCTTTCCTGAACTCCTTAAAGGGTACAGGCTCCACCTCTATAAAAGCTCTGAAGTCTACCTTAATGCCATACTTCTCGGCAATAGTAACATAGGGTGAGTTATCTGTAGTTGGCTGCGGTTGCGTTACCAGTATACTTCTGATCGGGACTTTGTGTCTTTCAGGGTTAGCACTTCCTTTTGCTTTGCTCTCAACCATTATGATATGCGGCTCTTAATTTAACACCTTTGCACTGCGGCAACTATACTTAATTGTGTTTTTAAAAGTTAAACACGATCAGTTTTAGTATAATTGCCAGCGGAATAACTTCTGTGGCGCAAAGGTATGAAAATAAATGCAGATTTTGTACAGGCGCTTTCGTATTTACTGTTACAAAAACACGCACTACCGTGATTGCCAGCACCAAGGATACCGCAATGTTTGAGATTAGTAGTATAAACCCTGGCATACTGGTATTAAAGGCAAGATAAATTAACACGATAACAGGTAGAAAAATACCCAGAAAAAGTATAGTTCTAATAAACTCCCGATACTGTAGCTGCACAATCTGCTCTAAACCGAAAATAAAGCCCATCATCTTCAAAAAAAGGTACTTTATCAGGATAAACAGGAAGATCAGAACAGTATAGAAAACAACCTTCGTGCTTATATCAGCCCCTGATACCGGAAAAAACTGGTTAAAGAGCCGGATATTCTGCACTTCGGTATGTATAGCCGCTATCAGCAACGACAACGATAAGGAGAAAACCAGCACAAACAAAATGCTGGACCATGAACTGATCGGCTTCGATAAAAACCCTTCCTGCAACGAGCTCACCCTGAAGAAAGAGTTGAGATTATACAAGCTACTGAAATCGGAAGGGTAGTTGCTTTTAAGCGCTCCATACAGCAGCCCGATCAAAAGCATGAAGATGATAAAAGCATTCAGGCTGATGTTCTCCCTCACCCGTACTTTATAAACGCCTTTTCCTTGTTGCTCTACAGCTCCCTGCTGCACTGTTGCCATGTTCCGAAACGCAGAAATAGCCGGTTGTTGCTCCGGATGCCAGATCGTAAGCAGATACTTTCCCTGCTGTGCTTCCAGGTTCCTGGCATACATAGTGAGGTCCAGTTTATAGTTGCCGGTTGAGTCCGCTACAAAAATAAGCTGGTTGTTCAGGAACAGGCACAACCCGCGCGGCACTGTAAAAGACACCGGAAAGGGCTTGGCGGTGGTTATCTCCAGCCACTGATGTATAGCATAGTTCTCTTCGCCGGCACCAACAACATAAGGCACCAGTTCTTTTGTACCACTCTTGTACACCAGCCAGTTTTCTGTAATTGTGTTTTCCTGTGTCAGGGGCAACACCTGTGCCTGCAGCGGACAGGCTGATATACAGCAGCAAAACACTGCCAGCACCAGTATGCAGTAAACCTTATACTTTAGAAACACGCTCCGCACTCCTGGACTTATATACTCCTAAAAAAATACTCAAAACAACTGAAACCACCATCAGTATAAGCAGCAGGTTAAGGTTACCCAGCCATTCAAAACTAACTACAAACAAGATCACCAGTACATTAATCAGCCCCAGCAGCAGCACGGTGTTTATCTGGCTCATACCCATAGCCAGCAACCGATGATGCACATGGTTCTTGTCCGGTATAAAAGGGGAGTTCCCGTTAAAAATACGAATAGAGAACACCCGGATAGTATCGAGAACGGGCACATACAGAATGCCGATCGCTACTGATGGTGCAGCCGATACCTGGCGCATTTCAATAAACTGTATGGCCAGCACAGCTATAATAAACCCGCACAGCAGCGATCCGGTATCGCCCATAAAAATGGTAGCTTTGTGGAAATTGTAGCGCAGGAAACCCAACACACCACCTACCAGGCAAAAGGCCACGGCGGCATAGTTGCTATAGTTGGGGCCGCCATATAGCTGAAAGTACACTCCAAATGTTATACAGGCAATAAGTACCAGCGTGCCGGCGAGCCCGTCCAGGCCATCTATCAGGTTAATGGAATTGGTTACCCCGATAATAACCAGGAAGGTAAACAGGTAGCTTACCCCCATGTCCAGCTCGCCAATCCCGAAAACTCCCTGAAAGCTCGTAATCCGGATGTCAGCAATAAACATTACAATGCCGGTAGCCAACAGCTGAACTGCAAATTTTTTAAGTGCTGAAATAGAGATCAGATCATCTTTCAGTCCGATAAAGAAGAGAATAACACAGCCGGCAAGCAGTTGCTGTACACCATTATCCAGATCGGCAAAAATAGTAAGCGCCGACATAAAGCCTGCAAACATGGCCAGGCCACCCAGGCGGGGTGTAAGCTCCTCGTGCACCGTCCGGAAGTTGGGCTGATCGAGAATGTTCTTCAGGTGTGCCACCCGGATAATGGAAGGAACAGCAAATATGGCTATCAGGAAAGCCCAGATAAAAGCCAGTACCAGATGTATAACGCGCTGCTCCATAAACTTCTCTGCTACATGATTAATGCACCTGCCCGCCCCGGCTCAGCAAAGCCTGCCGATGCGCCGCTCGCACTAAAATATCTATAGTTGATCTCTCTTGCCGGCATCAGTTCAGGAGTGCAACACACCTTGCATGTTCAGCATACCAATTTCAATCAGGTTTTCCTGTGTAATAGAATCAGGCACGAAGATGAACTTCTTATCAAATATATGGCTATCAATATAATAGCTCACCCAATACTCGTTGTTGATGTGAAAAATGGCAGGGTCAATCGGCTCGATCTGCACGAAGGTCTTTGCTTCTACACGCTCAAACATGTGCCGGAGCACGGATGTTTTTACCTCCTGGCCATCCAGAATACCGTACCCTTTAGAGGCCACCAGCACGTTTTCGATCGGGAAGGGATTATTGTTAAGCAGGTAAACATTCCAGGCATCTACCCCTGCTTCGTTTGGTGTAGTTGCCACTGCCACCGAAATGCCCTCAACCGTACCGAAGTCAATGTCTTTCTTCATGCGTAACTGTCATAATATCTGCATCAAACAGGTGCGCCAGGTGCTGCAGCAATTTTTCTTCTACCTCAGCCATCGGCACTTCGTGCCCGAGTTCCTGTGCAAGCGAAGTCACCTTTTTATCATCGATGCCACATGGCACAATATTACTAAAATAATTCAGGTCTGTGTTGATGTTGAAGGCGAAACCGTGCATTGTTACCCAGCGGCTGCACTTTACACCCATCGCACAAATCTTGCGGGGATCCTTTTGCTCCTCATGGTCCAGCCATACGCCTGTGAGCCCAGCTATACGCCCAGCCACTATGCCATACTCCTGCAGGGTAAGAATAACAGCTTCTTCCAGAAAGCGCAGGTATTTGTGGATGTCTGTAAAGAAATTGTCAAGATCGAGGATAGGATAGCCCACTATCTGGCCAGGCCCATGGTAAGTAATATCACCACCACGGTTAATCTTGTAATACGTGGCTCCTTTTTCCTTCAGCCCCTGCTCGTCCAGCAGCAGGTGTTCTTCGCGGCCGCTCTTGCCCAGTGTATACACATGCGGGTGCGAGCAGAATAGCAGGTAATTAGGTGTAGGCACTTGCTCCCCTTCAGGCGCAGTACGGTTCCTGCTCTTCAGGTCCAGTATGCTGGTAAAGAGCTTGTCCTGGTAATCCCACGCTTCCTTGTAGTCGATCAGCCCCAGGCGCTCGACTTTTATTTCTTTATTCTGTAACACAGCCATTTATAGTTTTAGTCGCTGCCCTTGCCAGGTGCTATAGTTTACCAGGCCCGGGCACCCCCTGGTTAATACCGTTAAACCTGTACTTGCCTCGCTGGCAAGTGCTTGCACAATTACCAGGCATAACCTGCCCACGTATAGTTTAACTCATGCAAATTACGAGTTTCGGATGGCTTCACCAATAAATAACCACATCCTTACGGGGCAGCACGGCGAAAGGCTGGCACAGCAATACCTGCTGGCGCAAGGTTATACTATTGTAGCACAAAACTACCGGTACAAACGCGCCGAAATCGACATCATTGCCCGCACTAGCGAACTGCTGGTATTTGCTGAAGTTAAAACCCGCACTTCTGATACTTTTGGTTTCCCGGAGGCGGCTGTAAATGCCCGCAAGGAAAAAATGCTGGTAAATGCCGCCGAAGAGTTTATACTGGCCACCAACTGGGAAGGAGATATCCGCTTCGACATTATCTCAGTTACACTTACTACACCGCCAGCTATAGTTCATTTTGAGGATGCCTTTTATTAGCGCTGCGCCGAACGCCTGTCGAACTTGTCTTTTTCATACACAAGCTTGCCGTGGCGGTCGTATTCCTTGAGTAGTACGGGCTCGGCTACGGGGTCATAAGCTGTTGCCGGGTACTGGTACTCGTAATGGCGCCGGCCCCTGAAATCGTAATGCTTTATCCAGACACCTACTTTGTGGCCTTTGTCATAGTTGCCTACCCATTCCACCTGGCCGTTCTCATAGAAACGATAGTACGTACCCTGCACCTCACCGTAGGCGTAAGGTATAATTTCCTTTATCTTCTCCTGGTTTCCATCGTAGTAGGTTACCCTGGCATCCCGCAGAAAGCCCTTATCGTAATGTGTTTTATCTGCCAGCGAGCCGTCCCGCTTATATTTCTCCCAACGCAGGTGCTTGCTCCCGATGTAGAAAAAACCTTCCTCTATTACCACATCGCCATACGTCTTTTTGTAAGGGCCATGCAACAGCTTATACTTGGCTGGATCTACTTCGCCGCGCACCCGGCCAATTTTCTTTTTGCG
>DATBUF010000473.1:0-2631 GCA_036516435.1 Pontibacter sp. | reverse complement strand
ATAGCTATAGTCTAACTATAGTTGATCTGCTAAGCTTCGACTTTTCTTGTGGTTGTAGATCCGTAGTGACAGGTCGCGACCTGTCCGCTCGTGGTCTGGAACTATAAAACTATAACTGCAACTGTAGCTAAAGCTGAATTTTATTGCTGCCGCGGGTTTGCAACCCGTGTCTTACTTTGATGTTGAGTTTGTAACTCAACTGGCCCAGAGGGCCAAACTATAGCCAGCCATGAGCAAATAGCAGCAACTATAAACTATAGCAGCGGCCTGAGTAACGCGGACTAGGAAGTCCGCAGCAGAGAGGTTTCGGACACGGATGTCCGAAACAGCACATATGGTATGTTGTTAACTATAGAACTATAGCCCTAACTATAGCAGTGGCAGCAATTCCCCTCCCGGGAGGGGCTAGGGGTGGGTTATAGCAGCTACAACTAAAAACTATACCCCACAGCAACGCAAGTCTAAAACACCGCTACCCAGCAGGACTCTGCAACAAAATCCAGCGATCACCGGAAAGAAAAGAAGCGGCTTTACCTGAACAGCGAATTCGGGGGAAAGCATTACCTTTGCAAACTATCATCCGGAATTATGAGCGCTAAAAACCTACAGTTACTTCTCGAAACAGCCTATGACTCTGAAAATCCGCAGGTTTTTGAAGAGGGGGCTGCCGATGTTTATAAAAAGTTTGAGGAAGCCTACCGCGCTTACGCCAGAACAAACAAGATAACAGAGGAACTGAACTTCCGTTTCGAGCGTGTGCGCCTGGGGGTAGCCATTGCGTTTGTAAAGGCATACACCAGGCTGGCCGATAACGAAACCAGCATAGAAGCGCTGCAGGTTTTACAGGATGCCATCAAAGCCAAAAGTTCGAAAGAGATCGACAAAATTGTACAGAAGAAAATTGCCGTTTTTGATAACCTGTACCACGAGATATTTGTGAACGAGGAGCGGGAGCAGATACTGGGCTTGTTTGAGGCAGCACTGGATGCAGGCGCTAAGGAAGAACTGGATGAGCTGATGCTGGATGGCCTGGAACTACTGACTGCCATCGACTTTGAGCACCACAGCCGGAAGGATGATGATGAGGACCAGATAGACGAAGACCTGCTGAAGAGCATTCAGTAATGTAAAACTATAGTTCTAACTAAGCTGATCGCAGAAACCCAACTCTACGCTTCTGATTTGCAGCTTCCTATTGCCAACGACCACCAACTCACGACGCTTAACTTTTAACACCCAACTGTTGTAAATGTCCGATCCTAAAAAACTGGCGATCAAGGATTTTGTGTATGAGCTGCCAGAGGAGCGAATTGCTAAATTTCCGCTGCCCGAACGCGATCAGTCTAAGCTGCTGTACTACAAAAGTGGAGCAATAGCAGACCATCATTTTACCAACTTACCAGAGCTGCTGCCTGCCGAAACCCTGCTGGTATTCAACGATACCAAAGTAGTGCAGGCGCGTTTGCTTTTCCATAAAGAGACAGGCGGCCTGGTCGAGATTTTCTGTCTGGAGCCCGTGAGGCCACACTCCGAAGTACAGCTGGCGATGCAGCAAACCGCCAACTGCACCTGGAAGTGCCTGGTGGGCAATAACAAACGCTGGAAAAGCGACAAACTCTACCTGCACTTTGAAGGCGGCACATTGACAGCCGAGCGCGAGGCACAACAGGAGGGGCACTTTCTGATACATTTTACCTGGGAGCCGGCCGATCTCACCTTTGCCGAAGTGCTGGAACGTTGCGGCAAGTTACCACTTCCCCCCTACCTGAACCGCGACCTCACTCCCGACGACCGTACCCGCTACCAGACCATTTATGCCAACCAGGAGGGTGCTGTAGCCGCCCCTACCGCGGGTCTGCACTTCACCGACAAGGTAATGGCGCACATCAGGGAAAAGGGAATCACTACAGCTTACTTAACTTTGCATGTGGGCGCCGGCACCTTTAAACCGGTGAAAGCGGATGTAATGGAGGCCCACGAAATGCACGCCGAGCAACTATACCTGACCAGGGATTTCATAGTTCAGTTGCTGGCGCAGGTAGAACAGGATAAACCAGTTATTCCGGTAGGCACCACCAGCATGCGGTCCTTAGAGAGTTTGTACTGGTTGGGCGTAAAAATATTGCTGCAGCCTGATTTACCACAAACGCAACTGCACATTAACCAGTGGTTTGCCTACGAGAGCACCAACCTGCCATCCCCTGTCGAAGCCCTACGGGCCTTGCTGCAGTACATGACAAAACACAACACCAATCACCTGCACGCCAGCACTCAGATCATTATTGCGCCGGGCTATAGTTTCCGTATCTGCAAGGGCCTGGTAACGAACTTCCACCAACCGGAAAGTACATTGTTACTATTGGTTTCTGCACTGATAGGTGAAAACTGGCGCACCGTGTACCAGCATGCCCTGAACAATAACTATAGGTTCCTGAGCTACGGCGATAGTTCGCTGCTACTACCATAGTTTAACTGAGAACCTTACCCTTATCTGAACCTGGATTTATTCTGGTCGACGCCCACCCGCTGCGCGAGCGCGCGAACGAGCTGCTGATGGTCGCGCTGTACCGCTCCGGCCGTCAGGCCGACGCGCTCCGGGCGTACGAGCGGGCCCGGTCGATCCTCGCCGAG
>DATBUF010000472.1:0-3416 GCA_036516435.1 Pontibacter sp. | reverse complement strand
TCCGCTTACTTCGGGGTTTTTGTCTAAAGATGCTATCCTTTCGGTTAGCTGGGCATGGGCGCAAACATTGAGTGCAAATGGTAACCTGCTCTACTTTATAGTTCCGGTCACAGGCTTTGTAGTAGTCGTGCTTACCGCTTATTACATGACGCGCCATATGTGGTTCATGTTCTTCGGCAGTTTCCGGGCACCGTTTGATGTGCAGCAGATCCGCCACACTGTAAAGCGCGAGACGGAGCGTGTTATGTTGCTTCCGGTTATACTGCTGGCTGTACTTTCATTGGGCATCTTTTTCTCATTGAACCCATTGAGCTTTAGTAGCAGCTGGGTCGTGAATGGCATCAGTATAAAGCACCTGTCGCTTACTTTACTGGCTGAGAGCCTGGTGCAGGCAGTAACTATACAGGATAATGCGAACCACCTGCCACACATCCTGATAGGCGTTGCTTCGGCACTGCTGGCTGCGGCAGGAATTATAGTTGCCCTGGTACAATACAACCGCAAAACCAGTGCGCAGCTGTTGCGGGAGCAGCCGGCTACCACTTTTGCAAGGTCCTCTTACAACCATTTTTACCTGGATACTTTCTTCAGAGCTACTTTCGTAAGGCCGGCACACTGGATGGCTACCACGCTTTACCGGGTAGATAAACGTGTGATAGACTATACGCTAAACTATGGGAGTAAATGGCTGGTCGTGTTTTCCAAAATAATAAGCTGGTTCGACAGGTTGGTAGTGGATGGAATGGTGTGGCTGGTAGCTGCACTCTCAAAAGCATTCGGGTACCTGGGCCGCAACCTGCAGAATGGCAAAGTACAGAGCTATTATGCCTATTCGCTTTTCGGATTTATTTTGATTATACTATATATCGTGCTGTTTTGAAGTATCTTTGGCCAGTGATTTAAAGAGATTTTACTGATTAATAGGATTAGACCGCAAAATGCATGGTAGATGCCGCTCTTTCGGATTTGAGATCCGCTTTACAGGAGTGCAACTATAGCAAACGTGCGGATTGCAAATCCGGAACAGCGGTAGTTAGGAGCAGCGGCAGTTTTGAATTACTCATTCAGAAGCAACTATAGATGTGAAGGGAATTCATAATTAATAATTCCTAATTCATAATTAACATTTGATGAATTTTATACTTAGTAGCCTGATTTTTACACCTTTGCTGGCAGCGCTTGTGGTGCTGCTGCTACCCATGCGCCTGCAGAAACCTATAAAAGTAGTAGCGCTTGGCGGAGCATTGGTGCAGATGGTGCTGGCTATCCTGTTATACTTTCGCTTTGATGGCACTGCCGCAGCAAACGGGCAGCAAGGTTACCAGTTCGTGAACAAACTCGACTGGATCGGCTTTTCGCTGGGTAGCCTCGGGCGCTTCCAGATTGAGTATTTTGTGGGCGTGGATGGCATCAGCATCAGCATGGTACTGCTCACGGGTATAGTTGGCGTTATCGGGGTAATCTCTTCCTGGACGATCAAAAAGAACATCAAAGGCTATTTTCTACTTTACCTGCTGCTGCTCACCAGTGTAATGGGCTGTTTCCTGGCACTGGACTTCTTCCTGTTCTACCTGTTCTTCGAGTTCATGCTCCTGCCGATGTACTTCCTGATCGGTATCTGGGGTGGCCCGAAACGCGAGTACGCTGCTATTAAGTTCTTCATTTACACCTTAGTTGGCTCGCTTTTCATCCTGATCGTGATGATCGGGCTGTATACTTCGGTGATTGACCCTGTAGCTACGGCGGCACAACTGGGCTTGCTGCAGGATGGTATTGCAAACCCCAGTGTGGTGGTGCAGGTACAGCAGATGCTGCAGGAAAACATGCTGCAAAGTGCCGATATGGTGCGCACCTTCAGCATACCAGCCATGATGGACCCGGCCAACTTTATACCAGGTAGTTTGCTGCATGTGTTATCGGGAACAGTGTTGTGGGACCTGCCGATCAGGTTTATTGCGTTCCTGCTGCTGTTCGTTGGTTTTGCTATTAAAGTGCCTTCGGTACCGGTACATACCTGGTTGCCGGATGCGCACGTAGAAGCGCCAACCCCTATTTCGGTACTGCTGGCAGCTATACTTTTGAAGGTAGGTGGCTATGGCCTGATCCGTATCGTTTATCCGATCTTCCCGGATGCAGGTGCTTACTTTGCCGTGCTGGTTGGTGGCCTGGGTGTGCTTTCCATCATCTATGGTGCCCTGTGCGCGCTGGCCATGAACGACCTGAAAAAGCTGATCGCTTACTCTTCGGTGTCGCACATGGGTTTTGTGCTGCTGGGGCTGGCGTCGCTCACGTCGGAGGGGGTGAACGGAGCCATTTACATGATGTTCAGCCACGGTATTATCTCGGCGATGCTTTTCCTGGTAGTAGGCGTTGTTTACGACCGCGCCCGCGACCGTATGATCCTGAACTTCCGTGGCTTGGCGAAGCGCATGCCGGCTTATACTACGTTTGTGGTGATCGCTTTCTTCGCATCGTTGGGCTTACCGGGCTTCTCAGGTTTTATTGCTGAGTTACTGGTGCTGGTGGGTGGTTTCAGTTCTCCGGATATTACCGGTCTGCTGCCGCGCTGGCTGACTATAGTTGCTGTGCTGGGCTTGTTGCTGGCTGCTGCCTATTACCTGTGGGCCTTACAGCGCATGTTCTTTGGCAAGTACTGGATTTTCCCGGAGCTCCGCGAAAAAGCTGTGATGAGCGACCTGAATGCACGCGAGTACCTGATGCTGATGCCACTGGCTATTCTGGCGCTTGTGTTTGGTATTTTCCCGCACCTGTTGCTGGATAAGATTGGCGTTGCCGCACAGGGTTTTACAGAGCTGGTACTGCGCAACGGGCAGGAACAGTTGCAAATGGTGTTGTCAACTATAGTTAGGTAAATTAAATGCTCTTCCGGATTTGCAATCCGGAAGTATACTACCTGCGGATTTATAATCCGCGATTTTAGACAGAAGCTATAGCCAAAACGCGGATTGCAAATCCGCAATTAAGAGAGTTTCGGATTACAAATCCGAAACAGCAGAAAGAAGTTTAAAAATACGTGAAGGAGCAGGCCCAATACTTATCAGAATCTATTGATGCTATACTCAGCGGGGCAGGTTCACTGCTGCCCGAGTTTCTGCTGGCCGGGTTCTTCCTGCTGCTGGTAACAATCGATCTGTTTAAATCCCAAACTATAAAACAGTTGCTGCCGTGGCTGGCGCTTACCGGGCTTTTTGCTACGCTTATACTTCAGATATTAGGTGGTTACACTTCTGATGGTGTGCAGTTCCTGAACCTGCTGCGCTCCGATAACCTGGCGCGTTTCAGCGGCATCCTGTTCAGTGCGGCGGGTATTTTTACCATTCTGTTATCGCTGCAAAGCAAAGTGCTGGAGCAACTTAGGCAGGGTAAGGGCGAATATTATGCGCTGATCCTGATGC
>DATBUF010000471.1:0-3919 GCA_036516435.1 Pontibacter sp. | reverse complement strand
CCCCAGCGTTGAGGTAGCAGCAAGCTTGTTCTGAGAAATAGCACTGAAAAGCAGGGTAGCATCCGAGAATGAAAAGTCATTTATATCGGCTTTGTTCAGCAAGCTTACACCATTCAGCTTTAGCGCCTCGATACCAACCAGACTATAGTCTGCCTCTTTAAAGGCATCTACATCGCTCTTGGTACTACAGCTCAGCATAAACAGCGGTAACAATAACCCTAAAGCTATTGCAACTATAGTTGTTCTTTTGTTTCTGATCATGTGTTAAAGATACAAATAAGGTCTGAAAAGATAGAGCAAACTATACAAGCTGGCAGTTGCCCATGCTTTAAGAAAGTAACAGCACCTTGGTGTTGTTAAACAGAAACGGCCACCTTCGGCAGCCGCACTATACTTAGGCAAGGTAACCTACCTGTTGCCCCTGCTGGTTTACGATGGCACCTGCGTCGGTAACAAAGAGGGGCTGCAGGTACTCACTTTCCACATAGTAGGGGTAATCCTGGTTATTCGTTTTGCTCAACCTGCCTATTATTTTAGCTCCATTGCTGGTAAGGTGTACCAGTTTTAAATCGTTGGTCAGGTAAAACTGCTCTTTCGGCGCCGCTGAAAAATGTACCCGGCTCAGTACGTAGCGGCTATCCAATGCCACGCGTTGTGCCTGTGGTTGCTGCTGTCTGGTAGCGGGTCTTGCAGCTACCTCGTTGCGGGCTGGTTGTGGCCCCTGTGCACTGGCCAGCAATTGTGCATCGGCGTTGCGCCAGCCTTTGCTTATAGCAGCCAGCCTATAGTTACGACCCGGGTGTGTAGACGAAGTACGTTCCTCTGACAGCAGGTTTATAGCTGCCTGTGCTTCGGCCAGGCTTGCTCCCATTTTGCGCAATACAAAACCCGAAAACTCATCTGCCTCCAGTTCATCTGTCGGGTTGCTGCCAGACCGTGCAAGTGTATGGCCGTTTAAGTGATGGCCAATTTCGTGCGCCAGGATACTTACCCCAGCCCAGTCCGTGCGCACTGCATTGTTAATAGCAGCCAGAAAGTCTTCGTTGTACAGGATATACCTGTTCCCGTTATAGATCACCGCGGCAGCATTCTCGATATTGGCAGCACGTAGTTCAAAACGTGGCTTCAGCCCCACCACATCAATAATCTCCTTTACTATATCGCGGGCTCCGGCTGGTGCCACCTCAGCAGCGGGAGCAGTGGCAGTTATAGCGGCAGCACGCAAGCCCAGTACAGGAGCCAGTAGCAGAGCAAGTGCCAGCGACATTCTTTTTATAGTTTGCATCATCATATCAGTTATAAATACCCGGTTAATGGTGGGTTTCTCCTGAACTATAGTAGCAACTTTTCTGCCAGAGTTTCAGGTCAACCAACATATTTACAACAACTTCTGAAGTTAACAACGTGTAAGGCAACAGCGATATTTTACTGTATGGCACTATAGGATTAGCCTCCGGCCGACTGCGCTACTTTTATGTAATCTGGCAGGGTAATGTTGCCTACCGGCGTTTTTATAGTTGGCTTTATGCGGAACTCCAGGCGGCTGCGTACATCCTCTCCTTTCGCGATTAGGGTGGTTAGTGCTGAAAAGCCTTCATAGTTCTGTAATCCTTCCACCTCTGCTAAAGTTACGGTAGAGGTCAGCGGTAGTTCGTTGAGGCCATTTTGCAAGTTCAGTGTTCTGGCAACGTTCCCCTGCAGTGTTTGCTGCCCGTCAACCAGCAGTTGCCAGCTCAGGTGGGTAATCTCCATCGAACGGGCTACCTCCGGATCAGGCATCTGTACATCCAGGTACAAGGTAGCCGTAGCCTTTAAGTTGTTTGTAGTAAAGGCTGTAAGCAGGCTGTCTCCCTCGGTACTCCTGAAATCAAAAGGCGTGCGTTTATCTGTTACATCTACCCCATTCAGGCGCAGGTCCTTTACACCCTGTAGTTTATAGTTTGCTTCTGTAAAAGCTTTCAGGTCGCTGGCCTGCTTGCACGAGAAGGTGCCAGCCAACAGCAGCAGCATTCCTACCCAAAAACTTATAGTTCTATGTTTCATCTGATACGTGTATTACTTCTGCAGTAAACAAAAAACAGGGCAGGTATAGTTTACACTTGAAAGCTACTTTTCTATCTCTACCCTACAAACTGGCAACCAACTACTTACAACCCCAATACAAACTTCATTAAAATGCAACAGGGCTTACATATAGAATTTACTATACATTTGCGCTCAAATTAAATTCATTACTTATTCCTTTTCTTATGAAACGAACATTTATTGCACTGGCAGCTCTGGTTGCTTCGGGCTTTACAGCGCAGGCACAAGACGGCAACACCACTTACAAGCCAACAGCCGGTAACATCACCACAGAAGTACTGTTCAACGACTTCGGCAACATTAACCTGAATAATGGTATGTTACGTGCGCGCTACTTTACAAGCGATGCATTTGCCTACAGACTGAGCATGGGCCTGACCTATGATTACGACAAGATCAACGACGATACACACACGCGTGTATTCGGCATTACGTTAGCGCCGGGCATCGAGAAGCATTTTGCAGGAACAGAAAGATTATCTCCTTACATCGGCGCTGAACTCCCGATCAGCATGCAGAGCGCCAAGCTCGAAACCAAAGATGGTTATGTTGAGGGAGCTACTTCTGCAACAGGTGCAAACAGAGGCTATTTCGGAATTGGAGTAAACGCAGTTGCTGGTATGGACTTCTACTTTGCGAAAAACTTTTATGCTGGCGTTGAGGTTGGCACAGGGCTGCAGTACCTGAAAAATGCTGATGTAGAAACTAAGAATGGTAACTTCTCTACTGAAACTGAGGGCTTTCACAGCGTAAGATTCGACCAGTTTGTGAACGGCGGAGTTCGCATTGGCTTCGTGTTTTAATAACGTGCATTCCCATAACAAAAAGAGCTCTGCAAATGCAGAGCTCTTTTTGTTACAAGACCTTTGGTTTATAAACTGAACAGGTATGCAACAGAAACGCCAAATACACTTGTTCTGGCTTTTGGCATATCACCTGTTAATGTCAAGACCATTGCAGACATTTAAGCTGAGACCTCTGCCAAGTAACCTAACAACATAATCCAAAAAGCAAAAGCACGGCTTGATACCGTGCTTTTAAAAGATAAACTATAAAGTAAGTATAGCTTAGTTGATGGAGAAAGTAATTCCTGCCTGGATAGCTAATTGCTCTAATGGAGTATTGTACTTAATCTGAGCATTTAGCCCCATTTTATCACTGATCGGATAAACTAAGCCCGCACCAATATTTATTCCAGCTTTGCTATCAGAGTCTGAGTCACCATCTATGAACTCACTATCTTCAATCTCAACTTTAGCAGAGGCTATGGAGATACCACCTAAACCATAGAAGGCAACATTTCCGTTTCCAAAATAATATCTGCCATCCAGATCGATTGTAGATGCTCGTGCAGTCATTTTACTGTCTAAGAAGTCAATCTTGGACTTCAGGAAATAAGTGTAGCTAGGAGCAGCTGAAATTTTATCTGTGATGAAGTATTCACCTCCAACAGTGAAACCGATACCTCCTTTTGCTTCACCATCGTCACCGATAGCAGATTCAGTACCATACACTACACCAGCACCCAGTCTGATTTTACCTTGCTCCTGTGCCATAGTAGCACCAGCGGCCATAAATACAAGGCCTAAAGAGAGTAATAATTTTTTCATTTTCATAAAAGGTTAGAATTGGAAATATACCAGCCAATATCCAATTAAAATATAGTATAAACCAAATATTAGCGGATAAATATTTACATGCTGTGTTAGCATTCCATTAAATCATAGTTTACAGCCAGGAGCTTTTAAACACAAGAGCACAGCCTTACCAGCTGTGCTCTTGTGTTTTCCAACTATAGTTGCTGCAAAATCTTACTTGAACATCCCTTTCAGTT
>DATBUF010000470.1:0-9708 GCA_036516435.1 Pontibacter sp. | reverse complement strand
CTACCCCCGGAGGTTAAGCTGATGCTACGGGTCCACAAGATCCTTTCAGGATGACAAAAAATGGAGAATGAAACGACCCCTCCCGAGAGGGGAATTGCTGTCTTTGCTATAGCTGGAGTTATAGTTTTATAGTTGCAGCCTTAACACCCCTTCTGCTGTTTCGGACTTCCTAATCCGAAACTTCTCTGCTGCGGACTTCTTAGTCCGCGTTGCTCAGGCCGTTGCTATAGTTTTATAGTTGTGGATAACCCACCCCTAGCCCCTCCCGAGAGGGGAATTGCTGCTATTGCTATAGATGAGCCTATGGTTTTATAGTTACAGCCTCTTTTCGTAGCCAGCTATAGTTTGGTCCTCCGGCCCAGTTGAGTTACAAACCCAACATCATTGTAAGACACGGGTTGCAAACCCGCGCCAGCAATCTAGGCTATAGTTGAGAGTTATAATTTCATAGCTACAGACCAAGAGCGGACAGGTCGCGACCTGTCCCTACGGAACTACTACCACGAGAAAGGGTCGAAGCTTACCGGAACAAACTATAGTTTAACTGTAGCTATGGGAAAGATTTCAGTCTTTGGGTTGAGCGCCTTTGACTTGTTGCGGTGCCGTAGGCAATCCGACGCAGGAGGATAGCAAGAAGGCAGCAGCGCGATGCCCGAAGACGGGGACTCGCGGCCGTGAGCGCACCAAAGTAAACTATAAAACAAAGGGCAAGTAAAGCTCCCAGGAATACAAAGTGCTATGAAACAACAAGCTTGTGGCAAGCTGCAACTATAGCTAACTATAGAACAATAGCCTATGGCAAGTGGCAACTATTAAACTACAGCAAACAACAACTACAATCCTACTCTGGTTTCTCACGTTTATCCGGGAACTGCGCGGCAGGTGGCTGTTGCGTTAGCTGCACCGGCTCACCACGGAAACCGCTGTTCTCGTTGTGGTTGTCGTAGGGCACTTTAACGCCATGGTAGTAATCCTGCAACTGATAGTCTTTGCGGAGCGGGTGACCTTCCCAATCAGCGGCACACAAAATGCGGCGCATATCCGGGTGATCTTTGAAGAGAATGCCTACAAGGTCAAAAATCTCACGCTCGTGCCAGTCTGCGGTGCGCCAGATGTGGCTGACGGTAGGTACTGCCGGCATGGGTTCGGTTGCGGAGTTGCGCGGTACCTGTACCTTCAGCATCAGGTGGTGGTCGTAAGGTATGGAGTATAAATTATAGGCCACTTCCATGGTGCCGGCCTCCGGGCCATTATCAATACCCGTCAGGCAGGACAGAAAATCGAAATAGGTGAGTTCATTGTCGTGCAGCTCCAGACACACATCGGCAAGGCGCTCTGTCTGCAGCACCAGGTAAGGCTGCAGGTTGTCGGCCTTCTCAGCTACAATAACTTCAGCCCCGAACGTGGCAACTATAAAATCTCTTAGCTCTCCGAAGGTCATAATTCTGATTGGGTGAATGCGCGATTGAGTGAATTAAGAAACCTGCTCACTATCGTCGGCGATTGGTTGCTCTTGTGCCAATGCCCGTTTCGCCATGAACTGCTGCACGGCGCGGGGAGCCCGTATAGTTTCCTTGCGGATGATCTCCTGTAGTTTTAGGAAACCGCCAATCAGCGCCTCCGGCCGAGGCGGACAGCCGGGCACGTACACGTCCACTGGTATAATCCGGTCTACACCTTTTACCACATGGTACCCGTGCTCCCAGTAAGGCCCTCCGCAGTTAGAGCAGCTCCCCATCGAGATCACGTATCGTGGCTCCGGCATTTGCTCGTACAGGCGGCGCACGCGGTCGGCCATTTTAAAGGTAACTGTTCCGGCCACAATCATCACATCCGACTGCCGGGGTGAGGCACGCGGTATAATGCCGAACCGGTCCAGGTCATAATTGGAGGCATAGGCTCCCATCATTTCAATAGCACAGCAAGCCAGGCCAAACCCCATCGGGAACAGCGACGTGAGCCGCGCCCAGTTCAGCAGGTCGTCCAGTTTGGTAATCACAATACCGCCTTCTCCGGTCTTATCCAAGGTAATGATGAATTAGAAATTATGAATGATGCAGCTAGGCTATAGTTCTTCTCTTTCGTCTTTTGTCAAACTATCTTTTGTCTTTACTGTATACTTCCGTTCGTTTACGCGCTGGTATAGTTCCGCAGGTATTTTAGAGCGACTTTTCGGCAGAATCGGGGCAGGTTTTATCCAGTCGAGGTGGCCTTTTGCCCAGGCATAAGCAAGCCCTAACACCAGCACACCAATAAAGATGAACATCTCTGCCAGTGCAAACCAGCCCCACACACCATTCGTCGCCTCTACCAGGTCTTTCCGACCGAACACAGTAGCCCACGGAAACAGAAACGCCAGTTCCACATCAAAAATGATGAAAATGAGGGCCACCACATAAAACCGAGGGTTAAACTGCACCCACGAGTTCCCGATCGGCTCTTCCCCTGATTCGTACGTTGTCAGTTTCTCGGCATTAGGCCGATGGGGGCGCAACAGCTTGCTTGCAAACAGTCCTATCACCACAAAAATGGCCCCTCCCACTAAAAAGAGCAGGATCGTTCCGAAGTCTGATGTATAGGTTTCTGCCATAGTTTACTACTGTTTAGCAAATTTAAGATAAAAAATCAACCCTACCGCGCCCACTCCTTTTTTGTCTGAACAGTGATTAGAGAGATTAAATAGATTTTCAGGATTGGGGATTGTGGCTATAGTTGTGGCTAGTATAACCCACCCCCTGCCCCTCCCGAGAGGGGAATTGCTGCTACTGCTATAGTTGAAAGAGTTCTATAGTTGCTGGAGTACCCTATTCCAGCCTTCCTCTAAGAACAGGAAAGGAACCCGGCTATATTTTTATGGTTACAGCCTCATATAGTTGCAGCCTCTTACCGTGGCCCTCTGGGCCAGTCGAATTACAAACTCAACATCATAATAAGACACGGGTTACAAACCCGCGCCAGCAATAAACTTCAGCCATAGTTGTAGTTACAGCTATGGTGCTATAGTTACAGACCAAGGGCGGACAGGTCGCGACCTGTCCCTACGGAACTACAACCACGAGAAAAGCTCGAAGCTTACCAGTTCAAGCTATAGATTAACTGTAGCTATGTGAAATGATCACAGTCTTTGGGTTGAGCGCCTTTGACTTATTGCGGTGCCGCAGGCAATCCGACGCAGGAGGATAGCAAGAAGGCAGCAGCGCGATGCCCGAAGACGGGGCCGCTCGGCCCGAGAGAGCCAAGTGAACTATAGAACAAAGGGTAACTAAAGCTCCCAGGAATACAGAAGGCTATGAAACTATAGGCTTATGGTAAATTGCAACTATAGCCAACTATAGAACGATGGCCTAGCAGCAAGCAATAGCAACTATAAACCCAACCCAACTACAGTAGCAAGTCAAGCAAAACAACATCAACCGGTTGAATTATTCTGCAACGGTAGTAGTTACTGCAAAATTGATAACTGCCGGAATATTCTTACATTTGAACTCATGAAAGTGCTTAATTACCTGTGGCAACGTATTTACACTACCTGGTGCTGTACCTGGTTTATAGTGCCATTTGTAGTATCGTACCCGTTTCAGGTGCTATTGCTCCGGAAGCAGCAGTGGCATAAACACGTTCACCAGATAAACAGGCTGTGGTCAGCAATTTTTCTGCGCATGTTTATTACGCCGCTGCAGGTGGAGTGGCGCATGAAGTTTGATCCGGCACAACGGTATATTTTTACGCCCAACCACAGCTCGTACCTCGACATTCCGATGATGCTGCGTGCCATTCCTGGCTTCCTGAATTTTGTAGGGAAGAGCTCGCTGGCAAAAGTGCCGCTTTGGGGCAAAGTATACGGGGCGCTTTACATTTGCGTGGACCGGCGAAGTGCCATCAGCAGCGCCAAAAGCTATCTGCAGTCTAAAAAAACGCTGGATGAGGGCCGTAGCCTGGTGATCTTCCCGGAAGGCACCATACCCCCGACAGCCGGATTGCAGATGATGGAGTTTAAGGATGGCCCTTTCCGGATAGCGATAGAAAAACAGTTACCAGTTGTTCCGGTTACAATGCCGTATAACCAGTACTTTATGCCGGATGTGGAGGAGGGGCTGAAAATCCGTCGCCATCCGCTGAAGATGATAGTGCACGAGCCTATTGCTACAGAGGGCATGACCCTGGCAGATGTACCGGCGCTACGGGAACGCGTGTTTCAGATAATTCAACAAGAGTTAATTAACCATAACTATAAAACGGATGTCAACAGATATTCAAACCATCAGAAAGTTAGCACACCTGGCCAGGCTGGAGTTTAGTGAAGAGAAAGAGCAGGAGATGCTGGGCGACCTGAACAAGATCCTGAACTGGGTGGATAAGCTCCGCGAGCTGGATACCGAAAACATTGAACCCCTGACGCACATGACCGCCGAAGTGAACGTGATGCGCGAAGATGTGGCTCAGAATACCATCACACACGAAGAAGCATTGTTGAACGCTCCTAAAAAAGACTCCGATTACTTTAGAGTGCCAAAGGTGCTGGAGTAAAAGGCAAGCCGGTTTATGAGTAAAACCAACTTCTGGAAGAGCTGGGATACTACACTAAAGTATCCCTATCTTTTTTTAATGGCACTTACACTGGCAGCGCTGCTGTTGGGTGGCTACTTTTATTTTACGGGTAACAACGCAGCCTACAGCTGGGATAAGATCACAGACCTGCAGGTAGTGCCTGTGCCGGTAAACGAAGTAACCCGGATGCTCGAACCTTTTACATTGTATGCCGACGGCTACCTGGTGCTGGAGCAATACGATGTAGCGCCTATAGTAGTGCATACCTGGCCGGCTGTCATTTTTGTGGGCATACTGGGTATTTGCCTTGCATTTTATGCGGCAGCCATCAGCACCATGCGGCAGATCCCGTATTTTGTTGGGGTATTGCTGCTGATGCTGTTTCTGGCATCCTTTAACATTGACCTGCTGCAGGTGTTTGGCGAGGAGCAAAGCCAGGCCATGCTGCTGGTAACCATTCTGCTGCTGGCCGGGTTAAGCTATGGGTTTCAGGCATTTTGGAAACATATTGCCTTTGGCTGGCGTGTGGCAGCCTTGCTGGTAGCAGTGCTGGTGCTGGGCATCGCCATTTTTTCGGAAGCAGAATTTGCGCCGGCACTT
The DNA here is from genome assembly GCA_036516435.1 of Pontibacter sp. Lineage (GTDB taxonomy): Bacteria > Bacteroidota > Bacteroidia > Cytophagales > Hymenobacteraceae > Pontibacter. The sequence goes on along the minus strand of DATBUF010000470.1, from coordinate 4,560 downwards.
ACAGCGCTGCACCTGGTAAACTATAGTTCGCTGGGTACGCTTGTAGTTGCCTTGTTGTTCATGATCTGGGTATCGTATGAGAACGTGAATGCCCTGCTCTGGATAAACACACAAGCCAAAACCCCGGAACGCCGCTTCAGTATCTGGCAGTTTATCCTGATTACGGGTTTGTACCTGACAAACTTGCTGTTGCTTTATCTGCGCCACATGGGGTATCTGCAACTCGATTTTATTTACCTCAACGGGTTCCTGATTCTGCTGCTCTCCATTGTTACCGGTTTCTGGGGAATGCGGCAGCGTGAGGTTTTCTACGGGAAATATTTCCCTTTCCGGCCAACGGGGGCAGTGCTGTACCTGGTGTTTACAATAATCACCCTGCTCAGCATAGGCTACGCATTTGCCACTGCCAACGATCCGCTTACCGTACTATACCACGACCTGATCATCTACACCCACCTGGTGTACGGCGCTGTCTTTTTTCTGTACCTGCTGCTGAACTTTGCGCGCCTGCTAAAAGAGCGGAAAGCAGTATACAAAGTTGTGTACGAGCCACGCATGTTCACGCTGTTCTCGTTCTTCCTGATGAGTACCGTGATCATGGCTATCCTGGTGATCCGGAGCCAATACCGCACATATTTTTATGCCAAAGCCGGTTACTATAACTACCTCGGCGACCTGTATACTGCTACAGATAATGCAGTGCTGGCAAAACGCTTTTACGAGGAGAGCGATGTATATGACATCAATAATGTGAAGGCGAACTATAGTTTGGCCTCCATGTACCGTACTGCATCGCAACGCAACAACGAAATCCTGCACCTGAAGGGAGCGCTGGGCAAGCGGCCTAACCCTAAGTTGTACGTGCGTATGGCCAACCTCTACGACGAGAAGCAATACTTCTTCGAGAAACTATACGTGCTGCATGAGGGGCTGAACAAGTTTCCGGAAAGCGGAGAACTCTATAATAATATGGCTTTGCTCTACATGCAAACCAGTGTTACGGATTCTGTGGAGTATTACTTTAACCTGGCGCAAAAGTATAGCAGCCAGCCGGAGGCCATACAAAGTAACATGCTTGCTTTTTACACCAAACAGGCAATGCTGGAGCCCGCCCGCCAGTTACTGGCCAAAGCCCAGACCGGAGAGTATAAATCGCTGCGCAGCAATGTGGCCGTATTGCGCCAGTTGCTGGGTACCAACACTTCAGCATCTGCCAAGGACCGCTTTGCACCGGACTCGCTGGAGCAGGTAGAGGATTTTACACTTTTCTACAACCAGACCCTGACCAGCCTCGGGCAGGACGATACTACCCAGCTGAAATACATAGACCGTTACCTGCAGTCCCCCGGGAACCAGCTGTTTCAGGAGGACCTGCTGTACAGCAAGGCGCTGGTGCACCACTACAATGGTCGGCCAAAGGAAGCACGCAATACAGCTGAGAACCTGGCCCTTTCTGCTGCCGAGCGTAGCGGGTACTACTACAATGCACTGGGCATCTGGATGCTGGAAGAGGAAAACTACCGGGCAGCAGCACATTACTTCGGTCTGGCAAAAGAGCATGGCTACAATCAGGCTTTTCTCTCGCATGGGTACGCTCTGGCTATGGCCCACCAGCCGGCCGAAGCAATAGAAGCGCTGCAGGAAGTTGGCTTTGCCGAAATTCCGGCAGCCAGCGAAGTAGCGGGTCAGCTGCAACATTTACTGCAACAGCCATTCGGTGCTATAGTTACGTCGGCATCAGATGCAGATAAAGTGAAATACCTGCAGGCCTACCTGCCCGAGCTTTCGCAACAGCAGGTAGATGGGCTGGTAAATGCTATACGGGAAAAAGAATACCTGCGGGTGGCCCTGCTTACGCGCATCGATTACCTGCTTGCCCAGAAAAAGTGGCGGCTGGCGAACAAGGCTATAAAAGAGGCCGCAACGCAGCTGCAGCCGGAGGGAGAACAACGCAGCCGGTTAAACCTGCAGCAACTCAGGCTCTGGCACAACACGCAGAACTACGATGCCCTGCTGGACCGCATGGATAACCTGCACTTTACGAAGCACGATAAAAAGTACAAACTATATTTTAAGGCAAGTATAGCTGCTGCCAAAGGCCGTGACCGGGAGGCTGCAGAAAAGTATGCACAGGCTGTAAAAGTGCTGTTGTACGATGAGGAGGTTGTGACCGACGCGGCCCGTTTCTTTGCCGAGTACACCCCGGACGAAATGACTGCCTACGACATTTTGCTGGATGGTATTACGTATAACCCTTACTCGGCAGCGCTTTACAAAGCCTATGCGCTGGAGAGCCTGAACCGGGGCCTGACCAGCTATGCAGAGCAGGCACTTGCCACGTTGCAGGGGTTGCTTCCTGCAGCAGAATATAGTACATTTATACAGCAGTTCGAAAAACAACGCCAGGCCGCAGAGGCCAAAGCCGATAACTGGCAACTATAAAACAGCCCGTATGAGCATCATCATCGAAACCCACCACATCTCTAAAGTGTACCGCATGGGCGCTGAAGTAATCAACGCCCTGAAAGATGTTTCCATTACCATACACAAGGGAGAGTATGTTGCCTTTATGGGGCCTTCCGGTTCCGGTAAGTCCACGCTCATGAACATCATCGGCTGCCTCGATACCCCGACGGATGGGCAGTATGTCCTGAATGGGAATGATGTGAGCAACATGACCGACAACGAGCTGGCAGAAGTACGAAACAAAGAGATCGGTTTCGTGTTCCAGACCTTTAACCTGCTGCCCCGCCAATCGTCTTTAGAGAATGTGGCGCTGCCGCTTATTTATGCCGGCTACAACAAATCGCAGCGCGAGGAGAAGGCACAAAAGGCGCTGGAGAGTGTGGGGCTGGGCAACCGGGGCAAGCATAAGCCAAATGAGCTGTCAGGCGGTCAGCGGCAGCGTGTGGCCATTGCCCGCGCTCTTATCAACGACCCAAGCATTATTCTGGCCGATGAGCCGACCGGTAACCTCGATACCAAAACTTCTTATGAGATTATGGAGCTGTTCGAGAACCTGCATGCAAAAGGCAACACAATTATTATGGTAACCCACGAAGAAGACATTGCCCGGTATGCACACCGTATTGTGCGCCTGCGCGATGGCCTGATTGAGTCGGATACGCTGAACGAAACTATTGCTACTGCAGCTATGATGCGGGAAGCACACAACATCAATGAAAATATACACTAAAACCGGCGATAAAGGCACCACCGCACTTATAGGCGGCACCCGTGTTGCTAAATCGCACCTGCGCATAGAGGCCTACGGCACCGTAGATGAACTGAATTCCTACATCGGGCTGGTGCGCGACCAGGAAGTAAACAAATCCAGAGCTGATATTCTGAAGGAGATACAGGACAGGCTGTTTACTGTTGGCGCCATGCTGGCTACCGACCCTGATAAAAATGTAAAAATGGTTACTCCGGACCTGCATACAGAAGATGTGCAGCTGCTGGAACAGGAAATTGACAAAATGAGCGAAGAAGTGCCGCCATTGCGGGCCTTTGTGCTGCCTGGTGGTCATCAGTCGGTATCGTTCTGTCATATAGCACGTTGCGTATGCCGCCGTGCCGAGCGCCTGGCTATCCGTTTGCAGGAAGAGTCGCCGGTAGAAGAGTTGGTGGTAATATATTTAAACCGTTTGTCGGATTACCTGTTTGCACTTTGCCGCCGGATGACGTATGAGCTGAATGCAGAAGAAGTTGTCTGGAAGCCACGTGTTTAATTTAACCCTTTTACCATTTAAACTACAGCTATGTCTACTGATACCCTTACGATAGCCACGAGGCCGGTAACACAGTCTCGCATATCGGAGCTCGATTTTAACAACATTGCATTTGGTAAGATATTCTCGGACCACATGCTGGTTGCTGATTTTAAAGAAGGTGCCTGGCTGAATCCTGAGATACTGCCGTACGGTAACATGTCCTTAAGCCCCGCTACTTCGGCTATTCACTATGGGCAGGCTATTTTTGAAGGCATGAAGGCTTACCGGAGCATAGAGGGCGATATTATGCTTTTCAGGCCGTTGGATAACTTCAGGCGTCTGAATATTTCGGCGCACCGCATGTGCATGCCAGAACTGCCGGAAGAAATTTTTATGCACGGGCTGGAGCAACTGCTGCGCCTGGATGCAGCATGGGTTCCGCCAACAGAAGGCAGTGCACTGTACATCCGTCCGTTCATGTTTGCTACCGACGATTTTATAGGAGTAAGGCCATCATCCAACTATAGATTTGCTGTTTTCTCGTGCCCGGTGGGTGCTTACTACAGTGCCCCGGTGCGTGTAGCCATCGAAACAAAGTATGTGCGTTCAGCAGAGGGTGGTGCAGGATTTGCAAAGGCGGCCGGTAACTATGGCGCGGCGCTTTACCCGGCCAAACTGATGCAGGAAAAAGGCTATCACCAGCTGATCTGGACTGACCATAAAGAGCACAAGTATATTGAGGAATCCGGCACGATGAACGTAATGTTCGTGATTAATGGCGTGCTGGTAACACCTGCTGTGAGTTCTACTATTCTCTCCGGCATTACCCGCGACAGTGTACTGCAGG
>DATBUF010000469.1:0-2045 GCA_036516435.1 Pontibacter sp. | reverse complement strand
GGTGAGGCATTATTCAACTACTATTCCATCTGGATACACGAAAACTATAAAATGCTGCGCCCTGTGCTGCTGTTCTTCCCGGAGGGTGACAAGCGTTTGGGATTAAAACAGCTGCGCCATGTGGCCAACAGTGGTTTCTATACCGGAACAGAGGCAAAGTTCTTCCTGATGAAGATCTATGCCAATGAGGAAGGAAACCTGGAAGAGTCGATGAAGATCTCGCAGGCATTAGCAGCCAAGTACCCTGACAATGCTTATTTCCAGCGTTTTTATGCCCGCCTGTTGTTTGTGCAGGGGCATTTTTCGATGGCAGAACGGGTGTCGATGGACATACTGCATAAACTGGAGCAGAAGATGCCTGGCTATGAGGCTGTAAGCGGACGTTATGCATCTTACATCCTGGGCTACATCAACCAGAACAAATACCGCGATCTGGAGAAGGCCAAGCAGTACTACCTGGAGTCTATTATGTATGCGGAAATGAGTGATGAGCGCGACTCCGGCTACTTTATTAACTCTTACCTGAACCTGGCCCGCATCAGCGAACAGCAGAAAAACAAGTCGCAGGCAAAGCGCTACTATACTATAGTTCTGAACTCATCAGAGAAGAAGTCAGCAGCATTTAAGGAGTCCCGCTCTTACCTGAAGGCTAATAAAAAGATTAAGTAAACAGCTGCAGGAATGTCCTTTGATGCGCCTGTACCGAATAGTGCTGCTCTACCCAGTGCCTGCCTGTGCTGCCCAAACGTGCTCTAAGGTCAGCATCCAGCAGTAATGTATTAAGCCGCTTGTACCATTGTTGCTGGGTGGAGCAGGTGTACCCTACCTTGCTATCCGGCACTGCCACTATGTTTGCACCAACCTCCGACACAACGGCAGGTATCCCCAACGCCATGTACTGAATTGCCTTAAAAGCACACTTTCCTTTTGCCCATTCGGTATCAGGTAGCGGCATAACGCCAATGTTGCACTGCAGCAGGCTATCAATTTCAGTATCCTCTGCCCACGGTATAAACTTTAAGTTGCTTAGCTGCAGGTCAGGTTTCCGGTCGGCTATAACTATAAAATCGAAAGTATGCTTTTGCTCCAGTTGCTGCAGCACTGGCTCAATCAGCCCTAAGTATGGCAGCGTTGAGTGTGAGCCGATCCAACCTATAGTTACCCGTGCTGTTTGCTGCTGCTTAAGCTGATAATATTGATGCTGCGTGTTTAAAACAGTTGGCAGGTAAACTGCGCTGGGGTTAAACTGTAGCGCGTACTGCTGCAGAAAATAATTACCACAGCTTATTTTATAGCTCCACCTGATGCTTTGTTCTGTTTTGCGGTGCCACTTATAGTTAGCCGCTATGCTGTTACCTGCAGAAGTATTCGGCAGCCAGATAGCATCGTCAAAGTCAAAGACAATTTTCTTCCGGAAAACCTTAGCTGCCACCCACTCGAACCAAGGCGGACCCACAGGTGTTGCCTCGCGGTGTATGAAGATGTAACTATAGTTGCGGAGTTGAAACAGTAACTTTACCCGTCGGAACATGCCAGCTATCAGCCCCAGGAATTTCTGTAGGGTATGGCCTTGTTTGTAAAGTATAGCCCAGGTAGCAGCACCCCAAAAAGGCACAAGCTTATAGTTTATACCCGCTTGCTGCAGCATGGGCAGCCACTGCTCCACCCTGTAGCGCTGCGAGGCTGCCTTCCCCACTGGGTACGGAACTATAAACAAGACCTTCATTGGCCCTGCTGCAGTTGGTTAAAGAAATACTCGTACGCTTCCCTGATTTTATCAGGAGACCTGTACTTTATAGCCAGCTTCGGAATCTCCTGCCGGTGTGTCGGGTCCTGCAGTATAGCCTGTATCTGCCAGATGGCACGCTTAACACTCTCCGGCTCCTGCAAATTGAACAATGCTCCGCCTCCTTCATTCTTTATAATATCACTGTCATCGCCTACCCCCTCGGTCAGCAACACGGGCAGCCCGCTTGCCCAGTATTCCCCTATCTTAACGGGAGAGCAATAGCGAGCAGAAGGGTAGGGTTTAATAGTTGCAAAGG
>DATBUF010000468.1:0-10454 GCA_036516435.1 Pontibacter sp. | reverse complement strand
GCAGGGACTGAGAACCACCTTATCTGAAATCAAACTATACGCCATACACCCCGGCGGCCGCCGCATACTGGAAGTAATAGAACAGGAACTGGGCATGACCCGCGACGACAACCGCTATGCCTACCAGGTGCTGCGCGAGTTTGGCAATATGTCGTCGGCAACGGTGCTGTTTGTGCTGAAGGCGCTGATGGATAACCTGACTACCCACGAGAAAGATGAACCCGTGCTGAGCTTTGCTTTTGGCCCCGGTCTTACCCTGGAATCGATGTTGCTGAAAGTACATTATGCTGGCGCTGCGGAGTAACCAACCCGAACTGATGGACGACCTGACCCTGAGCGGGCAGGAGCTGGAGCAGAACCTGCGCGAGCTGGAGGTAATCAATAACTGGCTGGGCGGCCACAAAGTGGTGCTGAGTGCACTGGAAAAGCTGACTGCCAACTATAGCGGCCAAACTATAACTATAGCCGATATTGGGTATGGCGGCGGCGATACCCTGAAAACGATAGCCAACTGGGCCAAACGCAAAACTATAGCTGTGCAGCTCACCGGTATTGATGCCAACGGTTTTATGGTGCAGTATGCCCGGCAGCATTGCCGCAACTATAGCAACATAATGATAGCGCAACACAATGTTTTCTCGTCCGAATTTGCCAGCCAGCCTTATGATGTCATAGTTTGCAGCCTGTTCTGTCACCATTTTACCGATGCGCAGCTGGTTCAGCTTTTCCGGCAACTACACCGTCAGGCACGTGTGGCCGTCATCATCAACGACCTGCACCGGCATTGGTTTGCGTACTATTCTATCAAGTACATTACCAGGCTGTTTTCCGGCTCCAGGTTGGTGCAGCACGATGCCCCGCTCTCGGTGTGGCGGGCGTTTAAGCGGTCTGAGCTGCAGGCATTGCTTCGGCAAGCGGGCATCAGCAACTATAATTTGCGCTGGATGTGGGCTTTCCGGTGGCAGCTGGTACTGCACACATCTTAAACCCGGCAAAGCAAGTATAAAGGCAAAACAACCCTGCAAACTATGAGCCGCCAAACTATAAACTTCTGGGTGCTGTTCGCCATCTCCATTCTTATCTCCACTATCCTGGTCTCTGTTTTGGTAAAAGCGCTGAAGATAATCCTGATGGTGCTGCTTGTACTTGCCCTTGCGCCCGTTGTATACCTGGTGCTGCGCCTGATCGTACCCGGCCAGAAAACAGTGGATGAAGACGATAAACTCGGAAAGCGCCACTAGGACCAATGATTTAAGGGGTTCTTCTGATTAACATGATTTTCAGAACTTGGATGAATAGGGGTTTGATGGATTATCGGGAAGTGTAGACATGCCGCAAGTTTAGCTTTAGCGTAACTTGTGGCTGTGTATGGTGCCAGTTTGTAAATGGCTTTCTGCGGAGCAGAAAACGATAGGTTGCAGATCTATAGTTCAGGAAAGCCGGCTTATACGTTGTAGTGCGGTTTAGCTAAAGTGCAAACTATAGTTCTTCAGGTAGCTATAAACTATAGTTCTATAGTTACAGCCATCGTTATAGTTGCTTTTGCAAAGCAGAGAAGTTACAAACTTCTCATCCTGTATTACCACAAGTTACGCTCCGCAAACTTGCGGCAGGGAAATCTTACTCATCCGCCTAATCTTCATTAATCCTGGTTCAGATAATCCTATAAATCAGAAGAATCCCTTTAATCACTGGTCAGAAGTAGAGTTGCTGGGCCAGCCGGAAGGTGTTGGCGTGCGCTTCTACAATGTGTGCGATTTGTTTAGAATAGCCCCCTCCCATGCTTATAGTTACAGGCAGGTTGTTGCGTCGGCAGAGCTCCAGCACGGTGCGGTCGCGCTCTTTGCAGCCCGCTATGCTCATGCCCAGTTTGCCCAGCTTATCGGTAGCCAGCACATCCACCCCCGATTGGAAGAACACGAACTCCGGTTGCACTTCATCTAAAAGGCGGGGCAGCGTGCGCTGAAGTAAAGCAAGGTAGGTTTTGTCGTCGGTGCCTTCGGCCAGCGGTATATCCAGGTCTGATTGCTCTTTATGAAACGGGTAGTTGTGCCCGCAGTGCATGCTGAAAGTAAATACCCGTGGCTCATGCTGGAAGATCTGCGCTGTGCCATTGCCCTGGTGCACATCCAGGTCTACTACAAGCACTTTGCTGATGCCTTTATAGTTGAGCAGGTAATTGGCAGCTATGGCAATGTCGTTGAGCAGGCAAAAGCCCTCGCCGCGGTCGGTAAAGGCGTGGTGAGTGCCACCGGCTATGTTCATGCCAATGCCATAGTCCAGTGCAAACAGGGCAGCCTGTACTGTTCCGTTCATGATCACCACCTCGCGCTGCACCAGCTCTTCCGACAAAGGAAAGCCGGTCTTCCGGACCTCGGATGGGGTAAGCTGTAGTTGGCGCAGGCGGCTCCAGTAAGCGGCGTCGTGGGTATCAAGTATAAACTGTTCGGCAAGCGGTGCAGGCGCAAACAGGTTGGCTTCGGTTATAGTACCCTCGTAGAGTAGCTGTTCGGGCAGCAAATCGTACTTGGCCATCGGGAAGCGATGACCTTCGGGCAGAGAGTGCGCAAAAGACGGAGACCAGGCAATTTTCAACATCGTGCAAAGGTAACAACAATCAGGCGGCTACGGTTTACACTTTCAGGTGTGCTGCTACAGAAACTGTACAAAAGCTAAAGCCTTTAGCAGCGATAACCAGGGTGGTGCATAAGTTCTCAGCATGCCTTGTTTTTCCACAACAGAGCGGCTTTCAGGATGTGTATAAATGTGGATAACTTTGTTGATTCAACACACTTATCCACCAGCGCTTGTGAACTTAGTGTTAAAACTCTTTAATAAATCACAAATAATCCTATTGTAAAGCCCTATAGTATAAATTATGCTAAATATTTTGACAATGGTGTTTGTAAGTGTAAAACGCTGTGTCGCCCCCTTTTAAGCTAAAGTTCAGATGCTGCAACTTTATACATAGGGTTTATAGTATACTACTACAGGTGCGGCACCAACTGCGCCGGCAACAAGCACCCCTTATGAAAAACTACCTGCTACTGACAATCTGCACCCTGCTAAGCCTGGCTTGTTATGCACAGGTGCAGGAGCCCGAAGACCGGCTTGGTCCCACCATTCTCCAACGTAACCACAACCTGGACAGCGGCGCCGATGCGGTAAACTCTGGGTTCGGGATAAAAGGCGGCGTGAGCTTTGCCAACGTGTACGGCAGCGACGCGGATGTACTTAATGCCAGTACACATACCAATTTTCATGCAGGTGTGTATGCCCAGTTCGCTTTATCCAATTCTTTTTCGTTGCAGGTAGAGGGGCTGTACTCGCGCAAAGGGTTTGAGCAGCAGGCAACAGAAAACCGCTTCGATTACCTGGAGTTGCCCCTGCTTGCCGTGTACAACATCACCCGGAATGTTAGCCTGCACCTGGGCCCGCAAATGAGTGTGATGGTAGCTGCCAGGCAAAACGGGCACGAGCTAAACCTGGATGACCTGAATACCTTTGACTATGGCCTGGCTGGCGGAGCAGAAATGCGTATCCGGTTTATGAGGGCAGGTGCGCGCTACAACCTCGGCTTTGCCGGCCTGCAGGATAAAGGCGACACAGGCCTGGGCATAGGAACGGAGGTGAAGAACAGTGTGCTGCAACTGTATGTAGGTATCGGATTCTGATGAACTAACCCATGAACAACACGCGCCGGAACCTGCTGCTTTTACTTACGCCAATAATGCTACTGGCACTGGTTGCCTGCGACACATCCGTGAAAACCGACAAGGCTGAAATAGGGGACCCGGTTGCACCAACAGAAACTGTCCCTGCTCCCGAGATCTACGTTATTGATACGGTAAACAGCAGTGTCACCTGGATTGGCTCAAAAATTACAGGCCGCCACAACGGTGTTTTTAAAATAAGCCAGGGTGAACTGCATATGCACAACAACCAGCTGACCGGTGGTACTATAAACTTTGATATGCGGGGGACCCGCGCCAGCGACCGGAACATAGACGAAAGCAGCAACGCCAGGCTAACCATGCACCTGCGCTCCCCTGATTTTTTTGATGTAGCACGCTACCCTGCTGCCAGTTTTGTACTCACTGGTGTTGCCCCTTACGACAGCACCCGGCACAAGGTAACCACTCCTGACAGCGAACTGCGTATAAAAGGTGCTACCCATTACCTGACCGGCAACCTGACCATTAAAGACAAGACCAGGAGCGTGCGGTTTCCTGCTAAAATTACCCTGCACCATAACAAGCTAAAAGCTCAGGCCAACTTCAACATCGACCGTACAGCGTGGGGCCTGGTATACCGCTCCGACGAAGCACTGGGCAATCAGACAATATACCCTGAAGTGAACATCGGGATTGACCTTGTGGCAAAGCATGCTACCCCCTGACAATACAGCCCCTGCACCTGGCAGCAGAGACTTTACACGCGAAAACCTGATGACGAGCGTTTGTAGCAACAGTAACCAACCTTTTTAGTATGAAAAAATACCTTTGCCTGCTGTTGTTCCTGGTTCTGTCGGTAGTAGCGAATGCACAGAACAACACGCTGGCAGCACTTAACCAGCAACAAACCGACACCATGAAAACAGGCATGGTTGTGCTGGGGGCATGGGCGCTGCTGAACATCCTGATCGGGAGTTTCAGGCTGATGAAGGCAACCCGCAGCAAGCGCTACTTCTTTCAGATGAACATTTACTGGAATATCGTAAACATGCTGATCGCTTCGGTAGCCCTGTACTTGCTGCTCACGGCCAATGCTGCTGCTCCTGCTCTTTCCGAAAGTATAGCACAACACAGCTGGTTTAAAAAAATCCTCTACCTGAACATGGGCCTGGATGTAGCTTACCTGATGACGGGTGTCTGGCTACAGGAGCGCTCCCGTTACTCGCCTAAAACAGAACAGTTAGAAGGCTGGGGGCAGGCAGTGGTATTACAAGGGCTTTTCCTGCTGCTGCTGGATGTGGTACTAACCATTCTGCTTGAGAACCAGGCTCCGGCATTCTATAGTTTAATGCCTTAAAAGGAAAGCCGCGACAGGCTGGCTGTCGCGGCTTTTGCTTTAACTATAGTTGCTATAGTTTATCTGTTGTGCTTTCCTTCGGCAAATTCTTCTACCATTTTTCTGTTGAAGGCCGGAATATCATCGGGGTTGCGGCTGGTAACCAGGCCCTGGTCTACTACTACTTCTTCGTCTACCCACTCAGCGCCTGCATTCTTCAGGTCGGTTTGTAAGGTATGGTAGCTGGTCATGCGCTTGCCCTTTACTTTACCTGTTTCTATCAGGGTCCAGGGGCCGTGGCAGATGGCTGCAACCGGTTTGCCGCTTTCCATAAACTTGCTCACAAAGCTCACGGCATCCTTATTGGCGCGCAACGTATCGGGGTTCATTACACCGCCGGGCAGCAGCAGGCCGTCATAACTGTCGGCATTTACTTCTTCCAGCTTCTTGTCTACTTTAAAGCTATCACCCCAGTCGGTGTGTTTCCAGGCTTTTATCTCGCTGTTTTTGTTAGGGGAGATGATGTGAGCTTCGGCTCCTTCGTCTTTCAGCGCCTGCATGGGCCTGGTCAGTTCTTCCTGTTCAAATCCTTCTTCTACTAATACGGCAATTTTCTTTCCTTCAAGTTTGTTGGCCATAGTTTCCTTGGTTTTGGTTTATGTGTTCCCCCTTTTAACGAACTGTAGTTGCATAGGTTAAAATCGGGGAGCCGTGGAGCAGGCACATTGCTTTCTCTCCTGTACTTCGCTGGTTTTGCTGCCGCCCGCTTAAAAAGTAAAAATATGTTTGGATTTATAGTTGGTCTGTTACTAAGTTTGCACTGTTTAGAATTAATCTAAATAAAAACAATCAACAACTCACTACCTACATACACCACCATATGCTTTACAGATTTACCCTGATATGCCTCTTGTTGCTACTGCCGGGCATATTACTTGCGCAACGCCAGCAACACCAGCACCGCGCCACACTAAACGGCAAAGTAACTGATGCAGCCGGGCAGCCTCTTGAGTTTGCCAGTGTCGTGCTCGAAGGAACCAGCTTTGGCGCTTTAACCAACAAGGAAGGCTTTTTTGAGATAAACAGGTTGCCAGCCGGTACCTACAAGGTGCGTGCCCTGCTGCTTGGCTTCGACGGGGAGGCACAGGAGGTAAGCCTGAATGGTGGGGAAACCGCCACTATCACGATCGGCCTTGCGCCGAAAGACCGCCAGATTGCCGAAGTAGAGGTGTTTGGCGAACGCAACAAGCAGCCCGAGAAACTCGACGCAATTACAAGATTACCACTCCGCCCAAGCGAGCAGATCCAGAGCATCTCTGTAATTTCTGAAAAGCTGATAGAGCAGCAGGGCGCGCTAACTGTAGTAGAAGGGGTGCGCAATGTGCCGGGCGTGTATACGTATGCTACTTATGGCGGCGTAAGAGAGAGTATTTCTTCCCGTGGTTTCCGTGGTATTCCTACCCTTAAAAATGGTGTGCGCGTGATGACGGACTTCCGTGGGCAAGGCTTTTCTACGGATATGCAGGGCGTGGAAAGTGTGCAGGTCCTGAAAGGGGCAAGCTCTATTACCATGGGCGCCTCTACTGACCTGGGCGGACCGGGCGGCATTGTAAACATTGTAACCAAAACACCTAAATTCGATAACTCCGGTACTGTTTCGATGCGTGTTGGCAGCTGGGGGCTGATCAGGCCGACTTTTGACGTGCAGCGCGTACTCGATAAGGACAACAAGGTAGCCATCCGGTTAAACGGTGCCTACGAGAATGGCGGCAAGTTCCGCGACCACATGGATAATGAGTCCTTCTACATCAACCCGTCGCTGGAGTGGCGCCCGGATGCCAAAAGCACCTTAACCCTGGAAATGGACTACTTTAAGGAGGCCCAGGGCATTGACGTAGGAACCGTTAACTTATCGGTTGGCAACAAAGAGAACCAGATCTACGACCTGCCCTCTAACCGCTTCCTGGGCTTTGAGTCTGACAAAACGGATCTGAAGCATACGACCTACACCGCACGCTACAACTATAACCTTACCAACAACCTATACCTGCGTGCTGCTTTCTTCAACTCCAACTATAGCTACGATGCCATTAAGTCGAACCTGGCAGCGCTGAAGAAAGATGAGGCAAATGGCATTAACGTGAACCAGCTGAACTGGTACAAACGGTCTATCTCGCACAACTCTACCCGCGAAGACAACAGCACCGTGCTGCAACTGGACCTGGTAGGCCGCAAAATACAGACTGGTAAGGTGAACCACACGTTCCAGCTGGGAGCAGACTACCGCTACATCGACCTGTTTCAGCCTACTTTCAATACCATTGCTATCGACAACATCAATGTGTTTGATCCTGCTACCGTTTCGCATACGCTGCCCGAAAACGTGGAGGCCTTTAAGCGCGAAGGTGGCACACAGTCTTACGATTACCGCTTCGGAGCTACGTTCCAGGATGTAATTCAGCTTACCAAGTGGGCCAGAGTATATGGTGGGGTGCGCTACAGCACCAACAAAACAAAAGACAGCGGCGAGAAAAGCGCTACTTCTGAGTTCTGGAATCCGCTGGCGGGTGTCATGTTCACGATTAAAGATGGCGTAAACCTCTTCGGTTCTTATACCAACAGCACCAACCCACGCACTGCTGCCGTGGTAGATGAGAACGGAAATGCACTGGGTGCCGAGCGTATCGACCAGTTGGAGGTAGGCGTTAAGTCTGAGTGGCTGAACGACCGCCTGCGCTTTAACCTGACGCTCTTCAAAATCAACAACAAAGACATGAACCTGAAAGCCTTTGCCGTTGATGAAAACGGTGTGGTGAAAGAAACAGGCTATTACATAAAAGGCGGTAACGACGAGCGCAAAGGCATAGAAGCAGAACTGACAGGCCGCGTGCTGGAGAACCTGGAGATTGTAACCGGCTACTCTTACATTGATGCGCAGTATAAAGAGCATACCACGTTTGTGCCGGGCTCTGCGCCGAACAACACGCCGAAGCATACCTTTAACGTGTACGCCAACTATACCCTTACAAACGGCTTGCTGCAGGGGCTGAACATTGGTGCCGGTGCTTACTACCTGGGCGAGCGCCCCTACAACGACTGGACTATAGAAGGTGTGCAGTACCACAACATAGAGCCTAACACAGCGCCCTGGTACAATAAAGCCTACACCATTGTAAACGCGCAGATCGGCTACGAGTTTAAGAAGCACTGGGGTGTCAGAGCATTGTTCAACAACGTTTTTGATACTGTTGGTTATGATGCATACCGCACCAGCTTCATCGACAGAATACAGCCAAGAAACTTCTCTGGTGTAGTTACTTATAAATTTTAATTAGATTCATTCCAAATAACAAAAAAGCTGCCGATATTTACCGGCAGCTTTTTTAATGCACCTCCAACAGCCCTGTACTAACCATTATACAACACCATGAAGAACTATAGTTTGCGTAAGCTTTTTAACGATGTGCACCTGTGGCTGGGCATTGCCAGCGGATTGGTGTTGTTTATAGTTTGCCTTACAGGTACTATCTATACTTTCCGGACGGATATTGAGCAGATGCTGGAGCCTGAGAAGTATAGCATCAGTGTGCCCGCCGATGTAGTGCCGTTGCCTGCCAATGCGCTTATTGCCAAACTGGAGCAGGAGCAGAAAGGCAAAGTAGTAACGCTGGAAATACCTGCTGACAGGACTGAAAGCTACCGCGCCAGTATAGCCCCGCCTGCTACTGAAAAATCAGCTGGTGAAGGCAATGCCGGGGGCAAAGGAAAAGGTGAAGGGCGCGGCAGCGAAGGTGGTGCCAGGCCAACCACTTACTTTGTTAATCAATACACAGGTGCTGTGCTGGGTACTACCGAGGGACCTGCATCAGAATTTTTCGGCACCGTTATGAAGCTGCACCGCTGGCTGTTGCTGGGCGATAGCGTAGGGCGTATAATCGTAGGTATTTCTACCATCATCTTTGCTATACTTTGCTTAACCGGCATTGTGCTTTGGTGGCCTAAAAAACTGAAAAACTGGAAACAGGGCTTCAAGATTAAAACAGACGCTAACTGGAAACGCATTAACCACGACCTGCACAATACGTTCGGCTTTTACTCCTTTATTCTGCTGCTGATTATGGCGCTGACAGGCCTTTGCTGGTCGTTTGAGTGGTACCGCGATGCCCTCGGAAAAGTAATGGGCGCTGAGGTATTTAAAGGCCGTAAAGAAAAGCCACTTTCTTCGTTTGCTGCTGCCGATGCCGTCACACTCACTACCGAAGACTTTATAAGCAGAGCCAACCAGCTGCTGCCCTACGAAGGTAACCTGCGTGTAGCCCTGCCGGATAACGATACTACTGCCGTGGTAGTAACCAAGAGCAAGGCAGGTGCTCTTGCCCTGAATGCCTCCGATAAAGTGCAGCTTGATCAGCACAACGGTCAGCCGCTGAAGGTAGATATCTTTGCGGAAAAGCCCCTGAACGAGCAGATTGTATCGTTGATAAAACCACTGCACCTCGGCGATGTATACGGCACCTTCTCTAAGGTCTTATATTTCCTGGCCTGTCTGGTGGCCACCAGCTTACCCGTTACCGGAACAATGATCTGGATAAATAAGCTTAACAAGAAAACCAGAAAAAAGCAGAAACACAGAACAGCTACAGCTGCCATATAAGTATAGTTCAGCTATAGTTCAGAGGCCCGGGCATGTTATTGTCCGGGCTTTTTTATGTGTATGGAGTTACGCAAAACTGTTACAGAGGCTATAGTTGCCAGTATCGGTCAGGTCAGATAGAGCTTGATTTTCTGCAGCAGTTCGGCATCATGCTGCACCAGTTCTGCGTGCAGTTCAGGGCGGGCCTGCACCATACGCAGTAACCGGTGGTGGGTATTCCTGAAAAGGATGCGTTGTTCCGGCTGCCCCTCCAGCAAAAGCTCTATCAACGGGAGTAAGCTCCCGAAGCCGGCATCTGCAGCAGCGCTATCAAAGCAAACTATAGTTTGCCCTGGCTCCTGCAGCAGCTTTTGGGCATAGTGCAGCACCAGCTCCCCTGACTGCGAATCAGCATCTAACACGGCTACCTCCGGAAAGTCCTTTTTCACCTGTTCCAGTACCGGGTTGCCATAGGCTATAGTTTGTCCGTCAGTGAGCAGGCGGAGGTAGAGCAGGCTTTTCATTACTGTACTATAAATTTAGCAGTTTTATACCGGCCACGCTGGTTTTCCGCCCGCAGGAAGTACATGCCGCTCCTGAGGTTATGCAACGGAATATGATTGTACTGCTTACGGGTGCTGCCGCTGTTATATACTTTTCTGCCAATCGCATCATATACTACAAACGTGACTGGCTCCGAGGCGCTTACCTGCACAGGAATGGTCTTATCTGTTGGGTTAGGGTGTAGTTCTACTATGAGTTCTTCGGAAGGTGCAGTGGGATTTTGCTGGTAGCCGGATGTTTGCTGCAA
>DATBUF010000467.1:0-2937 GCA_036516435.1 Pontibacter sp. | reverse complement strand
CCATATACACCCACCACCGACACAATGCCACCCTTCTTTACAGAGTTAATGGCCCAGTGCAGCGCCGTAGCCGACCCCGCCTGCAGCAGTGTTTTACGACCCGTAATCGTCTGCATGGCATTTCCGGCTGCTTCTGCGCCTACTGCATCAATACACACGTCGGCCCCCATCCAGTCGGTTGTTCTTTTGGCGAACAGCACCGGGTCACCCAGTTCCTCAAAGTTATAAGCTTCGCACTGTGCATAGTTCTTCACAAACTCCAGGCGGTAATCTATGTGGTCGATTACGATAACGCGCCCTGCCCCGAAAAGCCACGAGCACTTGGCAGCCATGATCCCTACCGGACCTGCACCAAATATCATCACCGTATCGCCGGGCTGAATGCCAGCCATCTCTGCTGCCTGGTACCCCGTAGGCACAACGTCGGTCAGCATTACGGCATCATCCAGGTCCATACCTTCCGGGATAACCGTGGGGCTTACGTTTGCATAGGGTACGCGTACGTATTCGGCCTGGCCACCATCGTAGCCACCAGCCGTATGCGAGTACCCGAAAATACCCCCTACCGCTGTAGCCGCTGGGTTCGATTCGTGGCAGTTGCCGTAGAGCTCCTGTTTGCAGAAGGCGCACTGACCACAGGCAATGTTAAAAGGCACCAGCACGTTATCGCCAACTTTAAGCTTGGTTACCTCTGCTCCTACCTCTACCACTTCGCCGGTAAATTCGTGCCCGAAGGTGGTGCCCACACGCGTATCGGGTACGTTGCCATTGTAAAGGTGCAGGTCGGAGCCGCAGATACAGGAGCGGGTAACCCGCACAATGGCATCCTGCGGGTGCAGTATTTCAGGCATGGGTTTGCGGTCTATACGGACGCGCTTAGGCCCACGGTAGTTCATTGCCAGCATAAGTTTGTTTTCAGTTTATGTTTAACATCTTGTTGTATACCTGTATTGTTCCGAGGGCCTGAGCAATGCAGGTACCGGAACAGCAGTTGTAATTACAGATATTAAGATACTGATGTATAGTATCAAAGTTTCAAAAATTGTATTTATAAAGGATAACCCTATATTTAGATGATACTATACAGGACGTTTATTTAAACAGAGGAGGTAGTGTTGAGCTTATAGTTGCTGTAGTTGCAGGCAAGCCGAATTGATGCAGTAACGCACACCCGCCGGCGCAGGCCCGTCGTTAAAAACATGGCCCAGGTGGCTGCCGCATGTGTTACAGCTAACCTCGATACGTTGCATGTTGTGGCTATCGTCAAAACTATACCTGACTGCTGCTTTGGTAGCTGGTTGTGTAAAGCTGGGCCATCCCGAAATAGCATGGTATTTTTCGGTAGCATGAAAGAGCACGCTGCCACAACCGGCACAACTATAGGTGCCCGGCTCATAAACACGGCAATAGGCATTGCGGTAGGGCGGCTCTGTTCCCTTTTCACGCATTATCCGGAACTGCTCCGGTGTAAGCTGCATCCGCCATGCTGCCTCGGTTTTCTCGACTATCCGGTAAGGCTCGGGGTTGCTGTATTTGGCATAATACAGAATATCTTTCCAGCGGAGCATGGCAGTAGAAGGTGTGGTTGCTGCACCAGCAAACGGGAAACAGGAAGCTATAGTTTGCGAAGTAACTATAGAAACCAACAGAGCGCCACCGCCTGCATGCGGATAGCGCTCTGTTATAGTTTGCCGGAACTATAGATAAGTCCGTTCGCTATTTCTCGGATTGCCTGATGTGGTTCAGTGTCTCTAAATCTTCCGCGGAGAGTTCAATGGACGCGGCACGATAGTTTTCCTCCAAGTGCTTTACTTTGGATGTGCCCGGAATCAGCAGGATGTTGGGAGCATGGTGCAGCAGCCAACTTAAGGCTACCTGATGTGCCGATGCCTCGTATTTATTCCCGATCTCCTGCAGTGCGTTTATGGCCCCCACATTGCCGGCATTGATCGGGTTCCAGGGTATAAAAGCGATGTTGTTTTCGCGGCAAAACTGGAGCACCTCTTCCCATTTCGTCCTGAAATCGACGCTGTACTTGTTCTGCACCGAAACTACCGGAAAATATTCCTGCGCCTTTTTAATTTGGGCCACATTTACTTCGGAAAGGCCGATGTGCTTTACCAGCCCCTCTTCCTGCACGCGCTGCAGAAACTCCAGTGTTTGCTCATAAGGCACCTCCGGATCTACGCGGTGCAACTGGTACAGATCAATGCGGTCTTGTTTCAGACGTTTCAGGCTCCCCTCTAAGGCGCGCTGCAGGTAATCGGGGTGGGCGTTAATGGGCCATACGTTGGGCCCGGTGCGGGTTAGCCCGCCTTTGGTAGCAATTACCAGGTCTTTTGGGTAAGGGTACAAAGCCTCTGCAATCAGCTCTTCCGACACGTTGGGGCCGTAACTATCGGCTGTATCTATAAAGTTGATGCCCAGTTCCACTGTCCGCTCCAGCACCCGGATTGCTTCGTCGTGATCTTTGGGTGGTCCCCAGATGCCTTCACCCGTAATGCGCATTGCACCGAATCCCATGCGGTTTACTTCCAGGTCACCTGCAATCGTAAAGTTCCTGTTAGTTGCTCCTGTATCAGCCATAACTATAGTTGCTTTTGGTTTAAGTAAAAGTGTACGGCCGCAGCGCGCACCTGTTCAGGGCAAACACGGAAACCGTGCCATTACAACCACTTCAGGAAAGTATAGTTTAGATAGCACGAGCTAAGAAATACACGGGTAAATGCAAACTATAGCACAGGCTAAAGGCCGCACAACTATAGTTCAGCTGTTTATTGATATTGTTTTGCTTAATAGCGGTAAGGCGTGCCGGCTGCTACCGGGCCGCGGTGCATGGCCGCATCTACGCTCCAGATGCCGGAACCCCGCGCTGCCATATACAAAAACAGGAAGCAGTACAGCAATGCCAGTTCCCCCTTGTTCAGCAGTGGAATG
>DATBUF010000466.1:0-6627 GCA_036516435.1 Pontibacter sp. | reverse complement strand
ATAACTTCCGAAGGATCAGACAGCGTATAGTTGCGGTCTGTTACAGCAGTGGCTACCGGTGCACGGTTTACGTCTGTTACCTGTACCTTAAAGCTTGCTGTTGAGGCAAACCCGAAAGCATCAGTAGCAGTCAGTGTAAAGGTGTGCTCGCCAGCCTGCTCGTAATCCGGGGTATAGGTGATGGTAGCTGTACCTTCGGCTACATCCAGCCTCGTGAACGCGTAGGCTTCCGCTAACTGGTATGTAAAGGCATCTTCTTCCACATCCTGAGCCTGCAGCTGTATGGTCAGCGTCTCGTTCTCAGCCACTGTCAGCACCTCTACGGGGGCTTTTACAAACTTAGGCGCCTGGTTCATGTGCAGACTTAGCGGAACTGCTGCTGCTGGATGATAAGGATCGTTGGCAGCTATATTAAGCGATGCCGTCTGTGTTCCTGGCTCAGCCTTAGCAGCGTTGAAGTGCAGGGCTACCTCCAGTTTCTCACCGGCAGGCAGTTCTCCTTCCAGTGTACCATCTACTGTAACCCAGGCACCATTCTCATGCACTTTCTCCAAGGCCTTCACCATCCAGCCATTCGTCGGGAAGTCTGCTGTCAGATCATACCACTTGCCTTCGCTTGGATACAGAAAAGTTCCGGTAATTGGCTCTTCAAATGCAGCCACGCCCTGCGGGTTGGCAGCGCCTAACGGGTAGTTGATGATCACATAGAACTGCTCGTTCGGCAGGATCAATTGGTTCGCTTTTAACTCGAACGTAATAAATCCGCCAACTTCATCCGGAGCAGAAATGTTATGCTCAAATTCTTCTACTGCTATAGTACGGGCAGTGGCAATATCGTTGCCACCTGCTCTTATTTCTACAGTAATTCTAGAATTGAGCCAGGCACCAGCACGGTACCAGGTTTTCACGTGCGTCAGGTTAAAGCCGTCAGCAGGGGCCACAAACGCAGTGGCAGATGTAAACGGAGCCCCGGCACCAAAACCCATCGCATTTGAAGCTTTCTCCTGCGTATCGTACTCCAGCACACTATGGAATTCTTCATTGGCAGTAACAGCAGCAGGTGCAGGTGCAATACCTGTAATTTCCTCCGAAGATAGCTTTCCTGCCAGTGCTGTTGCTAGGCGTTTTTCAACTATAGAAGTTGCTTCCGACGCTGCGCTAGCCACTCTGCTAAAGTGCAGGCTCAGGTTATACTTCAGCCCGGATTTACCAGCTGTGTTATCTACTACAACTGTTCTGGTTTCCTGATGCTCATTTGTATTGGCCTTAACTGTGATTGTTTCAGTATCCACAGTTAATGCTGGTGGAAGTATAACCGAAGCAGAAACCGGGATTCTGTACTCGCCACCTGGCAGGTTACCGGCAAATACCACTTCGTCATCCAGTGCTGCCATGTTCCCCGAAGGCTGTACCGTTATTCTCAGCTTCGCTTTATCAGCAGTGTTAAGCATAAGCGGCATACGTACTGCTTCGATAGGCGTCCAGTTTCCACCAAAGAAGCCATTCACGTACATCTCCAGGCTCACTTCCTCTGCTTTGGCCAGGCGTATACTTGTAAGCTCCAGTCTGTCGGTACCGCTGTTGCTTATTTCAAACTCTCTGGTATAAGCTTTCTGCGCCCCTTCAGTTTCATAGGCCATCAACTCGCCATAGTTCAGGGCATCTACCGTTTTAAGAGCAGGTGCACCGATCACTGTCAGGTTTACTGGTACAGCCACCTCTGGTGTAGTTGGTGTGTTATTATAGAAGGTCAGTTTGCCTGCGTAAGTACCGGCATTGAGCTGTGCGGCATCAATGTTCAGTGTAAGCGTCTTGCTTGCACCGGCAGGTATTACCACTTTCTCAGCCGGAGTGAAAACTACAGCCAGCTTGTCTTTGATGTAGCTCTGGAAATAGGCCATCTCTATTCCTTCTGTACCTGTCTTGTTCTCGATCCCTACAGTGCCCAAGGATGTTCTGCTAAAGCTCGCAACCTTGTACTGGAACTTGATAATACCAGTCTTGTAGATGATCACCTCAAAACTATACGGGTTGCCCATTCCCCACATATCAACGTACTGGGCATACTCTACTACAATGCGATCGTCGTATATTTTGTAGTGCACACCCTTCTCCGCTTCAGGAGCATAGTAGTACTCGCCATGCAGCGCCCAGTAAGGAGCTATCAGGTTGTTAGGCTCTGCAGGGGTCGGCAGCTTGGTGGACTGCATAAAGATGAAATCTACTGTAGGCTTAGAAAGACTGATAACACCACCGTAACCGATGTATAGCTTACGATAAGACTCGTTGTAGAACTTCACCTCATATGGCAGCTCCAGTTCATACCAGTAAGACTGGTCAGTGAAATAGCTCGTTGGAATTTTTGTACCCTCTCCAACCAATTCTTCCCACTTATATGCCGGACCGCCTTCGGTATTGCTGTCTTTGGCATAATAGGCAAACTCTTTAATCGCTGCAGGGGCAGCAGGTTCGCCGGCATATAGCCAGTCGTTACCAATAGCTACCATTTCCAGGTCAGACGCGCCGGTGTTTGTTACCGTAATCTGCTTGCTGATCCTCTCACCGGCCTTCAGGGTTTCGGTAACAGGAGTAATATCTACAGCCAGCTGCGGGGCAGGAATTACTTCGCCCTGTATAGTTGCTGTGTAGGTTTCTCCTGTAGCTGTTGTGATAGTGAGTAAATCCGTAACAGCACCCAGTTCTGCTGTAGGCAGCGCCAGTGTAAAGTATGCAGTAGACTTTGCCTTCAACTCAAAGGCTGTTTCGCCTTCCAGTGTCACGGCATTGTTTGTCAGCGCCACGCCTGTAATCTGCATGGCTTTGTTACCCGCGTTGCGCAGCATCAGCACATCTTTCCGGCTGCCGCCACGGAATACCTGGCCGAAATCCACCAGTTCTTTGCTCAGGCTTACGTCTGCAACACCACCTTTGGTAATACCTGCCTTAACTTTAAAAGTAGACGGCACATTAATCGGGTCGTTGCTTACTACGGTAATTACCTGGTAGAAATCACCTTCGCTCATTTGCGCTGTAGAAAGCGTGAAGTCAATCTCCTTTGATTCGCCTACCTGCAGCACGCCCTGCGGTTCAGAGATAGACGTAATCATATCAGCACCCGGGCCGGCAAAGCGCACGACCGTATTATTCCTGTTAATGATCGGGTTAGTACTACCGCTCACCATAATACCATCAGCGTGTGCCGGGTCTTCTATGGCGGCAAACAGAGATCCTAAGCTATAGTTATCTATAGACTCGATGCTCAGATAACGTATCTCAACATCACCGTTCTGCTCCACTATGATCTGGAAGGTAGCTTTCTTTCCTTCTGTAAAAGCGTTTTCAATCTCTACATCCTGGTACTGGAAAATTACTCTTCCCGATTCCTTTTTGTAAAGCACTTTTCCTTTCTGAAGCAAATCAAACTTAGCGAAGAAAGCAGAAATATAACCAGCTGGAGAGCAGCCTGAATTCATACCTATTGCCGGAGGCGAGCAGTTGCCCATTGGCCCTTTCGCGTCCAAAGTAAGAATGCCGTAGGCTGTCACGTATAGTTTATCTGTCTTTGTTCCGTAGAAAGGGAAGTCGAAGCCAAGCTCTACTTCATAGTACTTATTGTCTTTATTCCTAAAGAACCCGGTCACATCTGTGCCAGTAGCCGAGATGTCTTGCCAGTTCCAGGCCATGTTGCCGTAGCCGGCTATGTTGCTGTTCCAGCTATAGCCGAACCTGTGCGAGTTGGCTGCCCCCTCTATCTCCGCATCAGGAGCAAACTTTGGAATAACGTACTCTAACGGATATTGCCCGGTGTTGGTGATGGTTATCGTACCCTGTGCTTCATCGCCGATAGCAAGATCAGAGAAGCTCTGCTCTGCCGGTGTGATCGCAATCTGGGCAGGCTCGGCACCTACACCAAAAACATTAAAGGAATACTCCCGGCCATTTGTACTGGTCAGTTTAATAGTTCCGTTGTCGTTACCGGCTCCATCCGGTGTATACACTATTGTTATAGTGGCTTCCTCGAGTGCTGCGATCTGGTATGGCTTGCTTTTTACTACAAACTGCGGGTTAGTAGAAGCTACGCCACTTACATTAAAGTTACCATAACCTGTATTTTTTACGGTAACGGTTACTTCCTTCTTGCGGCCATAGAACACGTTGCCAAACTCCACGATTTTGCTTGATGCCAGCACTGGCAAGTGGCCTTCTACGGTCACGTTTACAGGCAGGCGTACTTCCGGGTTGGCACTGTCGTTGGAGCGGATGATCACATTAGCTCCGTATGTACCGTTTATGAGTTTGGAGGCATCTACCTGCAACGCTACATCTGTTGTGCTGTTACCTTCTAACGTGCCTGAAGCAGGGTTTAGGGCGATATAAGTACCCAAGTGCTTGTTATTACTCACTGCTGTTATGTTCCAGGCATAGTTCGGATCGGCAATAGCAATTTCCATCGGAATCCAGGTTTTACCCAGGTCGGTGCTGAAGAAGCAATTATCTGAGCCAGTGGCTATATTTTCCTGGCCCATGCCCAGCGGATAAAGATTGTTTGCGGGCACATGGTATACTATCCAGAAAGTTTTCCCCTTCTCAAAGTATAGCTGCTCGTCTAAGGTTATGGATCTCCAGTAGTCAGAAGTATCGTAGCTATTCTCTTCCATGGCAAGCACCAGGCTGGCAGTAGCAAGTGTGGCTCCCTCGTATACTTCCAGGATGATCGGTCCTGTCTGCTGGTTGTGCTTTGCATAGAAGTTCAGTTGTGTCAGGTTAAAACCTTCTTCTTCATCCACAGTAAAGCGAACGGCAGCTGAGTTGGTCAGTGTCAGGTCCTCGTCCCCTACAATATAGGCCTGGAATGGCGCATAGCCTTTCTCTGCATTAAAATAGGCCTTAGGCGTAATCGTAAGATCGTTTGCTACTGGTTTGGGTACTTGCATTACCTGCATCTTGGGTTTAGCAGATGTAGCTATCCCTTTAGATGTCGGGTAATTCAGGTTTGCGTTGTTATAGCTCAGCGAGTGGCTTTTGTTACGGGTTAGGCTGCCCCAACGCAGAATGCCCTCGGCGTTGTTCTGGATGCTGAATTTCTGGCTGCTGATCTTGCCTGTTGCCGCATCTATAGTTACATCCAACGCCTCAGGTGTAAGCGCAACAGCCGGTCCCTGGTTTGTTTGTTTGGATACTACATTCGAAAGCGAAGCTGCATTTCCCCAGCGGTCTACGCCACGCACGGCAAAGAAGTAGTTCGTGAGTGGCTCCAAGCCATTTATTTCAAATGTCACCTCTTTACCTACCGCGCTTTCGCTTTCAAAAACAAGCATTTTGGCTTTGCCTGCATTGGCTTCTGTAATAGTCTCCTTGGCATACAGCACCTGGAAAGCTACTGGCCTGGCATCATCTTCATCTGCCGGAACTGACCAAGCCAGTGTGGCGAAGTCCTGAGAAATACCCGTTACCTGCAGGTTGGTAATGGCAGCAGGTGCTATGCCTTCGTTTTTGTTCAGTGCAAGGCGAGCATCTACCAAACCAGTACCCAGTTTGCCTGCATAATCAGGGTTAATGCCATCGATGTTATGAACAGCTGTTACAAGCTGTGTTCTGAGTTGTGTAGGCGTAAATCCGCTTCCACCTAGCTGGGAGATTACCAGAGCTGCTATACCCGACACGTGCGGACAAGCCATGGATGTTCCCTGCATGTAGCCATACTTGTTGTTCGGCAGTGTGCTCAGCACACCGTGGTCCTGTCCGTACGTTACATCGCCACCCGGCGCCGCAATATCAACCCAGCTACCAAAGTTAGAGTAATAGGCACGTTTGTTATCTGGCCCTAAAGAGGATACTGCCAGCGTTTTCTCATAGTATCCAGGCCACCACTTGCCATCGGCATTGTCGTTACCGGCCGCAAAAATAACAATACCGCCGCGCATCGGGCTGCCTTCGTAGTTGCCAGCTTCTTCTATAAAGTAGTCAATGGCATCCAGCACCGCCTGCTCGTACACACCCGGGTTCTGATAGCCCCAGCTGTTTTGCGCGATTACGGCACCATTATCGGCGGCATATACCAGCGCCTGTGCAAAGCCGCCGCTGCCTTCGTTGGTAAATACCTGCGCCGACATCAGCTTTACGCCATCGCCTTTGCCGCTGCCACCAGCTACGCCACCAACACCAATGCCGTTGTTATTAACAGCGCCAACTGTACCCGCTACGTGCGTACCATGGTCGTGTGCAATTATGTTACCTGACCTGTTTGTAAAGTTGTAGCCGTAGATATCATCTGCATAGCCGTTCCCATCATCATCCACGCCGGGTTTGCCGTTCAGCTCAGCCTCGTTCACCCACATGTTCTGCTTCAGGTCTTCGTGCTTCACATCAATACCACCGTCTATAATAGCTACTATTACATTGGGTTTACCGGTTTGCACTTCCCAGGCCTTAAACAGGTTAATGTCGGCACCTGGCGCCGAAACAGCAGTTTGCCCCGCGTTTTTATAGTGCCACTGCGACTTCAGGTAAGGATCGTTGAAAGGCAGCTCACCTGCAGCAGGCATGTCGTATAGCTTTTTAGCATAAACAGGTTCTGCATTTGTTGCCTGCCCGCTTTGCTTGTAGCTGGAGGCTACCTGCAAGGCA
>DATBUF010000465.1:0-1798 GCA_036516435.1 Pontibacter sp. | reverse complement strand
CGCATCATTCTATTATCTTAAATCAGGTGGAGAATGGGGTTGCAATCAGAATGGCGGTGTTGTATTTGCTCGCCTCCAAAGCTGCCTAGTTTATAGTTGCAGCTGGCATCAAGCTATAGTTCTATAGTTGGCTATAGTTGCTGCTTGCCACAAGCCTGTAGTTCCATAGCCTTCTGTATTCCTGGGAGCTTTACTTACCCTTTGTTTTATAGTTGGCTTGGCTCTCTCGGGCCGGGAGGCCCCGTCTTCGGGCATCGCGCTGCTGCCTTCTTGCTATCCTCCTGCCTCGGATTGCCTGCGGCACCGCAACAAGTCAAAGGCGCTCAACCCAATGACTGCAAACATCACTTCTTGGGAATGGCTGGTCTATAGTTTGCAACTATAAGCTTCGAGACTACTCGTGGTTATAGTTTCGTAGGGACAGGTCGCGACCTGTCCGCTCTTGGTCTGGAACTATAACACTATAACTGCAACTATAACCAAAAGCTGCTGGCGCGGGTTTGCAACCCGTGTCTTACTATGATGTTGAGTTTGTAACTCAACTGGGCCAGAGGGCCAAACTATAGCCCAGCCACAGTAAGAGGCTGTAACTATAGCACCATAGCTCTCAACTACAGCAAAGGCAGCAATTCCCCTCCCGGGAGGTGCTAGGGGTGGGTTAATCAGCAACTATAGAACTATAGCAACAGCCGCAGCAACGCGGACTAGGAAGTCCGCAGCAGAAAGATTTCGGACAGGGATGTCCGAAACAGCGTGTTGATACCATAGCTTCAACTATAACTATAGTATTTATCCTGCGAATCCATTAATCCTGTAAATCACAATTCAGACAATTCTAAGATCCTGCAGGTGTTACACACGCACAGAGGTTTTAACATCTTACTCCCCGACGCGTACTGCTAAGTTTGCTCTGAAAATGGCAACTACTCCTGTACTTCGTAAGTCTTTTCTCCTACTGGTATCGCGATGGTCAGGCGGTTGTCTTTGGGTGGTACCGGGCACACGTACTCGGGATTGTAAGCGCAGAAAGGGCTATAAGCGCGGTTAAAGTCCAGCACAATGGTCTTGGCATCTTCCTTGTAAGGAGCATCCAGGTAGCGGCCACCACCGTAGGTTTCAAAGCCGTTGGTCTTGTCTGTGAACGGCACAAATAACTCTTCTTTGTCCTCTGCTAGCTTCTTATAAAGCGTCAGGCGCTGCGACTGACCTTCGAGCTCGAAGGTAGCGGCGGCATAGCGCAGGTAGGGCTCATAACTGCCGTTGGTAAGTGTCATCAGCAGCGTGTCCTGCCTGGGCAATTCTTCGATTTTGGCAGTTACTCTGTACTGCGTGTTTGGCTCGTAGTAAATCAGGTTTTTAAACGTGCGTCGTCCTTCCTCAGTAAACGGGCTGTTGGTACGGCTCCTGAATGACAGGTCTTTGTCTTCGCGCTCTTTCAGGAGAGGCTTCGTGTAATTTTCATCGCTCAGGAAGGTCTCTTTTACAAAGTAGAGAAGTACCAGCGCGATGCCAGCAAAAAGTACGAGCTTAACAGGGCGTTGCATAGTTTCTATCGCTAAAGTCCACCGCAAAGGTCGGAAATTTTGGGGGTGAAATGAAGCACATTGTACTGCAATGGTTCTCCTTTCATGCTTCAGGGATTTCACCTGCTTAATTTTCAATATAATATTGGCAATATATAGTATATTCGGTAATCTGATTCCGTTTAGCCGCCGAATTTGGACGTATAAACGGAATAGGGTTCCGTTTATACGCTAGTTATGCAAAATTATAGAAAAAAGATATATGCCATTTAACT
>DATBUF010000464.1:0-3298 GCA_036516435.1 Pontibacter sp. | reverse complement strand
GTTGCGTAAGAGGGCGCTTGTCGGGGATGCAGTGGCCCATGCCGTACTGCCCGGTGTGTGCCTGGCCTTTATAGTTTCCGGTACCAAAAACCCGCTCATCCTCCTGGTAGGTGCTTTTATTACCGGCTGGCTCTCCCTGGTTGCCATCGACTTTATTACCTCCCGCTCCCGCATTAAAGAAGACACAGCCATTGGGCTGGTACTCTCCGTATTTTTCGGTATCGGCATTTTGTTCCTTACCTCCATACAGCACTCCGGCAACGCTGCCCAAAGCGGACTCGATAAGTTTCTGTTCGGAAAAGCCGCCTCGCTGGTTGGTGAAGACCTTGTTGTTTTTAGTGCAGTAGCTGTTTTACTGCTGGCCACTACCCTGCTGTTTTACAAAGAGTTAAAACTGCTTTGCTTCGACGAAGTCTATGCAAAAAGTATCGGATTCCCGGTGCGCTCTCTGGAACTACTCCTGACTACCCTAACAGTGTTTGCAGTGGTGGTGGGCATACAGGCTGTAGGAGTAGTACTGATGGCCGCTATGCTGATTACGCCCGCCGCAGCAGCACGTTTCTGGACAGAGCGCCTGGGCGTGATGCTGGTGCTGGCAGCCCTGATTGGAGCCTTCTCAGGAATTACGGGCGCTTTTGTATCTTACACGGCACCTGCCATGCCTACAGGCCCCTGGATCGTGCTCATCGTGTCTATGATTGCTATTCTCTCGTTTGCACTGGCACCTAAGCGCGGCTGGATTGCCCGTATACTGCGCCAGCGTCGCAACAAAACCCGGATACTGGAAGAGAACCTCCTGAAGCTCCTTTACCAGCTTGGCGAAAAGCATGAAGATTATTTCAGTAACCGTACACTGGAGAATATCCTGGAGCGGCGCAGCATCCCCCGGGCGCAGGCACTTGCCGGACTAACAAAACTACGCCGGCAGGGTTACCTACAACGCCACCCCGATGGCTGGTCGCTGACTGTGGAAGGTGAAGCCCGCGGAAAACGTGTAGTGCGCCTGCACCGCCTGTGGGAACTATACCTGACACAATACCTGCAACTAGCCAGCGACCACGTGCACGAAGATGCTGAAACGATTGAACACATCATTACCCCGGAACTGGAGCAAAAGCTGATGGAAGAACTCAACTACCCTGCCCTGGACCCACACCACACGCGGATTCCGTAGGTTCCTTTTAATTATGAATGATGAATTAAGAATTATGAATGAGCTTTGTAACGACCAACGAATAACAAATAACGAATAACGAATAACGAAAAGGTGAACGCATTCTGGATCATATTGACCGGCTCTTTGGTAGCGACCTGTTGTAGTTTGCTGGGTTGTTACCTTATCCTCCGTAGGATGGCTATGGTAGGCGATGCCATTTCGCATGCTGTGCTTCCGGGTATTGTCATTGCCTTTATGTTTACCGGCTCCCGAGATTCCATTCCCATGATCATCGGTGCCGGGTTGCTGGGCGTACTTACAACCTTCCTGATCGAGTTCTTCCACAGGCACGCACGCGTGCAGGCCGATGCCTCTATCGGCATTACGTTTACCTGGCTCTTTGCCATTGGCATCATCCTGATCTCCGTTTTTGCCGGACAGGTAGACCTGGACCAGGATTGCGTACTTTACGGCGAAATAGCCTACGTTCCCCTCGACCTGTGGATCACCGATCAGAACCTGAGCTTCGGCCCCCGCACCATCTGGACATTAGGTTTTGTAACTATACTGATCGTGGCTTTTATAGCGTTAGGGTACAAGGAACTGTTTCTGACAGCTTTTGACCCGGGCTATGCGGCCGCTATCGGCATCTCCACCACTGTGTGGTACTACCTGCTCATGACAGCCGTATCGCTCACAACGGTGGCTTCGTTTGAGTCGGTTGGCGCAATTCTGGTAGTTGCTTTTCTGGTAGGGCCGCCCGCAACGGCATACCTGCTGACAGACAACTTTAAAACAATGTTGGTACTGTCGGTATTGATAGGAATTATAGCGTCTATAGTTGGCTACTACCTGGCGTACTGGCTCGATGGCTCTATTGCCGGTGCCATTGCAGCGGTTACGGGGCTTATGTTTACACTGGCATTCCTGTTTTCGCCAACGCATGGCTTGTTTTTTAAGCGACGTAAGGCCGTAGCTGCATAGCTTTTCAGGCTGCTGTGAAACTGTTTCGGTTCTCAGGTTGTGATAGAGATAAATAGTATATACATATGAAGAAAGGCTTTTACACGGTGCTGGTACTATTTGTGCTGTTAGCCGGTATTTCTGCTTTTAAAGTGGCTGATACAAAACAGGCAAAAGCTACTGCCAAGCCTGAAACTATAAAATGGATGACGCTGGCAGAAGCAGAAGCCAAAACAAAGAAAGAGCCGCGCAAAATCTTTATAGATGTGTATACCGACTGGTGCGGCTGGTGCAAAAAGATGGATAAGTCCACGTTCTCTGATCCGGAAGTGGCTGCGTACGTGAACAAGCATTTTTATGCCGTAAAGCTTGATGCGGAAAGCAAGGACCCGATGACAGTTGGCGGACGCACCTTTACCTACAAGCCGGAATATAAGGCACACGAATTGGCTGTTGCCCTGCTAAACGGGCAAATGAGCTTCCCGACTACTGTTTACCTGGATGAGAAATTGAACATGCTCACTCCCGTTGCCGGTTACCTTGATAAAGCTGCCTTTACCAAAATCATCCGCTACTTCGGCGAAAACCACCACAAAACCATGAGCTGGCAGGAGTACGAGAAAAAGAAGTAAGTGGTGCCTGCGATTGCCTGGACTAGGGTTAAATGGAACCTGGACTAGGGTTAAATGGAATTAAATCAGTTAGCGGGTTCCTGATAAAAGACTTTTTGACAAAAGACAAAGGAGAGGCTGTAGTAGTGTCTCCTTTGTCTTTATAGTTGCAGCATTCTGACTACCCTTGCCCTGATCAAACCTCCCTTCTGCTGTTCCGGACATCAATGTCCGAAACCACTCTGCTGCGGACTCCTGGTAGGCGTTGCTATAGGTGAGATTATAGTTTTGTAGTTGCTAAGTCATTTGTCTGAATCAGGATTTACAGGATTAATGGATTTACAGGATGAAGTCTTTGCTATAGTCAGCTTTATCGTTTAATAGTTGGCAAGACGCTCGCAGGAGCTGCGCACGCTCCGAGGTCTGTGGTTTGTCTGAACCAGGATGCAGGTGAGTTCACAGGCTAGGCAGCAGACCTCGTAGCGTGCGCAGCTCCTACGAGCGTCTTGGGCTGTAGTGCTATAGTTGCTGCTCATTGTTCACCGGCCTTGGTTGGGGCCCTGTGGCC
>DATBUF010000463.1:0-8660 GCA_036516435.1 Pontibacter sp. | reverse complement strand
CTGGTAGGCTGCAATAAGCTTCGCCATCGAGTCGTCCTTGCTGCCATCGTTTATCACAATGAGCTCCAGGTTGTTGTAGTAAATACTTAGCAGCGAGCGTACGTTTTCTATAATGTTGGCTCCTTCGTTATAAGCCGGCGCCAGTATACTCACCGAGGGGGCGTAAGGGGAGGAGGCCAGCAGGTTATAGTTGGTGAGGCGGCGTTTCCGGGCATATTTCAGTGCCTCAACTATAGCCAGGGAACTCAGGAGTATATAACATAAAAGCAGTGATACAGCATACCACAGCATTCCCTGGTGAAACAGATCGTATAAAAGCGCCATGAAGTTATAGTTTGCTCATGCTAAATGTTACAGAAGGTAGGTGCCTGCTTATGCCTGCTCCTGCAGGTGGCGTATTGTTTTGTCTGCAGCGAAGCGTATTCCCTCGTCGGGTGCTGTCTGCAGCTCCTGCAGAAAAGGCAGGTCGTGCATAGTCCCGGTTTTCATCAGGCCGGTTAATATAGTCATTTGCAGCGATTTGTTGCTCTCTGAATGGTAGAGGTTGCGGAGGGCGGTTGCAGCGGGTGCCGATGGAATCTCTGCCAGGCACGTAATGGCCTGTTGTCGCACAGCCTCGTCAGGGTGGCCCAGGCAGGCAATTACCTGCGGCTGAAAATGACTGGCATGTTGTTCTCCGATCAGCTTAAGGGTAAACTGTACTACACTTGGGTTTTCGGAGCCAAGCCAGTTTAAAATAATTTGTTCTGAAGGGATAGGTTCAGGGGCCAGTAATTGTAACAGCTTTATCTGGTGCCATTCTGTAAGCGGGTACACCAGGTTCTCGAAAAACCGGAGGCCTTCGTACTGTTGTAAAAAAACCAGGGCAATCTGGGCTTCCATGCGCACAATGGGGTGCCGGTGGTTAATGAGAGTACTGATCTCCCCGGCATACTGCTGCTGCTCCATAACAGCCAGTTCCTGTATGCCTTTGGCTTTTCTGTACCAGCGTTTATCCCGCATTTTGTGAGCCGAGATATTTGCCAGCTGTAGCTGGGCGTATAGTTTTACCAGGTTGCTGCCCGACTGCCCGGTCAGGTTAGTTTTGAGGCGTAGCAATTCATACAGCAGGCCCTTTCGTGCAAAAGGCTGGTGCAGCAGCGACCGGAACGCTTCAGGCACTTCAAAGTGATGGTGCGGTTCTGCTGTTTCCTGCAGAATGATGTCCACCAGCCAGTCTTTAAACAGTGCCTGAAGCTGCTTCTGGCGAGCTGCCTTTCTCTTTTTCTGCTGCATCATGTACAGCATCAGGGAGATGAGCACCAGAATAAGCCCGGCGAATAAAATTATGGCAATGTAAAAATGCCTGATGGTGATAAAAGTCTCCGTCTGCAAGAGTGGCTAAGTAAAAGTTTATACAAATTGACGTGTGTTATAGGTAAGAATTAAGCAGCCTGCAGCAGGTTTGCCTTACGACATCCGGAGTGCAAAACGTTTTACGCGCAATGCCAGCTCATTCGGGCTGAAAGGTTTTGTAATATAGTCGTCAGCACCCAGTGTAAAAGCTTCCAGCACTACATTTTCCTGGCCCATAGCCGATAGCACAATCACCGGAACATCAGGCAGGTTCTTTTTCACATAGCTCAGCACTTCCAGCCCCGAAGCAAAGGGCATCATAATATCGGTGATAACAAGATCGGGAGTAGTACCTGCTAACCTGGCAAGCGCCTCCTGGCCATCGGTGGTCGTAATCACATCATGCCCATCCTTCTTCAGGCGGAACTCCATAGTGGCCAGCGTAATTGGCTCGTCTTCAGCTATTAAAATATTCATCGGTGTCTGCTTATGCTTCAAGTTCGGAAAGGGACGCTTCTACTTCTCTGGTAATGGCTGGCATCAGGGAAGTGTAGAGTGCGCTGCATTTGTCCAGCAACGGCAGAAATGCACTCAGATGTTCCTGTTCTTCTGCTTCTGCCTCCATCTGGAGCAGCAACTGGTACATTTCGTTTATCTGAATAGCAGAGATGCTGCCCTTCAGTTTATGCGTTTTCTCCAGGAAGTCTGCCCGGTTATCCGTAGCCGAGAAATCACGAAGTTCCTGCAGGTAAACCGGTATGTTTTCGGTAAATAGCTGGTGTACTTTCCGGATAAAGGTCGGGTCTCCGAGTTCGAGTAAGCGGGTAATATCAAACTGATTTTCTTGTGGCGCTGCCACTGCTTTCTGCGCAACAGGGATAGCTCCGGCCTCAGGTGTTGTAACTGATACAAACTGCTCCAGTGCACGCGCCAAGTCAGGCATAGAGAATGGCTTGGCCATGTATTCAGAAGCACCTATTTCGAGGCAGCGGTCGCGCTCGTTGCGCAGCACACTGGCCGTAAGCACCACTATAGGAGTAGCTAGCTGTAGTGTTTGCCTGATGTAAGCTGTTGCCTGAAACCCGTTCATAACTGGCATGCGCAGGTCCATAAAGATAATGTCGAAGGTGGCGCCTGCTTGTAAAATATCCACTGCCTCCTGCCCGTTATTGGCTATCACATAGTCCATGTGGTGCTGTTTTAGGGTAGAAGCCAGCACGGCCTGGTTAATTTCATTGTCCTCTACAATCAGGGCCCGCTTTCCGCTGTAGTCCTTTCTGTCAGGCTCTGCGGTGGTGTAAAAACCTGTACTTACAACGGTATTGGTATCCGTCGATATCATATAAGGGATGGCAAAAGAGAACGTGGTGCCTTTGTCTTTCACGCTTTCCACAGCTATTTCGCCGCCCTGCATTTCAATCAGGCGTTTGGTAATAGCCAGCCCCAGTCCTGTGCCGCCATACTTGCTCGAAATATCCGCTGATTCCTGTGCAAAATTGTCGAAGATGTGCTGTAGTTTGCCGGTATCGATGCCAATGCCGGAGTCGGTTACCACAAATTCAACTATAGCCTGCTCGTCTGTTTCGCTTTGCAGCGTAGCCTCAAGCTTAACAAAACCTTTCTCCGTAAATTTTACAGCGTTGCTCAGCAGGTTGCTCAGTATCTGGTTCAGGCGGTGCGGGTCGCCGGTGAGATGCCTCGGAATAAAAGGATCTGCTGATACAGCTAGTTTTATTCCCTTCTCCTTTGCCTTCTCCCTGAACATCATGGCCGTACCGGCAATTGTCTCATTAAAATCAAAATTCACCTTCTCGATAGTTAGCATACCGGCTTTTATTTTAGACAGATCCAGAATATCGTTAATTAAGTTAAGTAATGTGTCGGACGAGTGTTTGATAACCTGCAGGCGCCCTTTCTGGTCAGGCTGCAGGGAAGAGGAGGTAAGCAGCAGGTTCACCATCCCGATAATGCCGTTCATGGGTGTGCGCAGTTCGTGGCTCATATTAGCCAGGAACTGCTCCTGCAGGCGCTCTGCCTGTTCGGCGTTCTCACGGGCCTCTATCAGTTGCTGGTGGTGCAGCATCTGTTCTGTTATATCTTTCCAGAGAGTACAGATGCCAAAAAGGCGCTTTTGGCGGTCATACAGCGGGAACTTGATAATTTCCATTTCCAGCGCCCTGCCATCTTCCAGCAGAACCTGTTGTGTCCACTCTTTTGACCTTATTTCAGGCTGCTCATCTTCCTCCAGAGTAGCCAGGAACTCTCTCCTGACAGCCTGGTCATCCAGCACGTTATTTAGTTGCTGGCTTATTTCTGCGTTCAGGTTTAGTTTAAAGAGTTGCTGAAAGGCTTTGTTCGAGAAAATATGCTCTCCTTCTACATCCCTGATAAGGATAGCCTGTGGCGAATAGTCCAGGATAGCTTTGAAGCGGGACTGGTATTCTTCTGTCTCTGCATTTGCTCTTTTTACTTCTTCTTCGCTCTTTTTGCGGTGGGTTATGTTTTTAGAGGCACAGCAGATACCGATGATAGTTCCATCATTGTCCTTCACCGGGAAATATGTAGAGTAGTAGTAGGCCTCTCCGTCTTCTAACAGGAAGGTGCGCTCTGTCTCGACTTTTTCACCCGCAAGTACCTTGTCGAAAATTGCCTTGAGGTTTGCACTTAGAGCAGGCTCAAACAAAGCCAGGAAGTTATCACCTGGTTTGCAATCTACCCCGAAAGACTGTTTTATGATAGACCGGCTATGATCATTCAGAAGCATTACGCGGCAATCGAGGTTGAGCAGGTAAATAGCTTCCTGTGAGCTGCTCAGGATAGCCTGCAGGTTCTTTTCTGATTCTTTCAGCTGCTCGTCGGCTTTCTTTCTTTGTGTAATGTCGCGGACACTGGCGATCATGATCTCGCCTTTGTAGGAGTTCACCAAACTCAGGCGTACATCAGCCGGAAACCTGGAACCGTCCTTCCGAAGTCCGTATATTTCGCTGCCATTGTCCTGCAATCTTGCTCTGGCGGGGTTGGTGAAGATATCCGCCCTTCGGGTGAGGTGTTGCTCGCGTAGTTCGTGGGGCAGAAGTGTCTCAATCGGGGCACCAAGTATTTCATCCGGTGCGTAACCAAGCAAATCGGTTGCCCTTTGGTTAAACAGGATGATCTCCCCATCCTGGTTGTAGCCAATCATCCCGTCAGGGCTGGCTTCCAGAAGCGCCTCAGAAAAGGCTTTTTCGATACGGAGACCTTCTTCTGCCACTTTTCTTTCCTGCGCCTGCTGCCAGCTCTTCCAGGTAGCATACAGCAACAGGGCGCCAAAGAAGATGATACTGAACGTAAGGATGTGGTTGGTAGTACCTGTTGCCTGTTCACTTTGCAGCTTACGCAAAGCCAGGTCCTTGTTCGCGTGCTGGTGCATCATGTCGGCATACCTGCGGATTTTATCCATGTACTTTTTGCCAAGCCCAGTATGGAACAGTTTCATGCCTTCTTCCTGCCCCTGTTCCATCATTACACGAACC
Source organism: Pontibacter sp. (assembly GCA_036516435.1). Lineage (GTDB taxonomy): Bacteria > Bacteroidota > Bacteroidia > Cytophagales > Hymenobacteraceae > Pontibacter. The sequence continues at coordinate 3,813 of DATBUF010000463.1, read as the reverse complement.
ACGCTGGTAGAGAAGGCAGACTTTTTTCTCAGGTAAAATGTGAGCGAGTCAAGGTTCCTTCTCTGCACGGCATCGCTTTCTGTCAGTCTGGACAGAGTGGCAATAACCCCTTCCAACTGCCTGTCTGCTTCGTGTAGGGGGGTCTCGTAAGCTACCTTTCCCGTAAGCAAAAACCCACGGGAGCCCGTCTCATAGTCCTTCATCAAAGAGACTACTTTCTCTATCTGAAAGATTTCCTCATGGGAGTGAAGCACCCATTGTGTTATCTCACTTTCACGCTTCAGGTTATAGAAAATGCCGAAGATCAGGGCAGCAAACAGAAATAAACCTGAGATAAGACCTGTGAGCAGGCGTCGGTTTTCCTTCGTCTTGTTAACTAGTTCGCGGGGGTGTAGCATACAAAAAATATTGCCAGCATCATGTGCTTACGGGGTTCCAAAAATATTTCATATGCTACGTGTAAGTGCTGTTATGAACAGAGCAGCAGAAATAATCCTTCAGGGAACAAAATTATTATTTTAAATGATTCCGTACCCAGGTTTAAATTAATTTAATTCAGGAATGATTGGAGTGGAATAATTAAATAAAAATGACGTATGTGCCTGGCTATAGTTTAAGGGATGTTGAATTTAGAGGATGTAGTTTAACATGCTGGTGTGTTGATTGTTATGGCGAGACACTAGGATACTAAGCGAAAGCGACTGATGTGGGTGGTTACCGTTTTATATTATATTTTAATTTCAGGGTATGGCCTGTCTGAATCCCGGAGAAGTGGGTAAAAACATAACAGGCTGTATACGGGAAGCATACAGCCTGTTATGTTTGGATGATTAGTATTGGCTGAAGCTAGTTAGTGAGGATAACCTTTCTTGTAAGGCTTTCTTTACCAGAGTATAGCTTCACGATGTACATACCGGCAGGCAGATTCTCTAATGAAAACTGCACTTCTTTGGTATTTGCTGTGCGGGAGAAGAGCAGCATGCCCAGGTTGTTGTATACCTCAATCCGGTCAACCACTGCTTTAGCATCGATGCGCACATCTCGGCGGGTAGGATTAGGGTATAGCGTAGCAAAGCCGGTACCGCTAGGGGTGCCCTCCACGAGCAACTGCACTGTAACAGGCTCCGACTGGTTTACGCCTGCAAGTACGGAGTAGGTAAAGGAGACAAGGCCGGTTTTTCCTTCTTCAGGTACATACACAAAGCCGCCATCACGATACAGGATAAGCTGCCCGTGCTTCGGACCTGTGTGCAGCACCGCTTCCAGCGGGCTGCCATCCAGAGAGAGATCATTTTGTAAAACTCCTTTGCCGGCTCTCACTTCGTTTAACTGATCTACCTGCAGGGTGTAGGTGTCCTGTAGCGCTATAGGGCTGCCTGGCAGTGTACGCATATACTGGCTGGCAATGTAGTATGATGCTTTTTTATAGGGAACTGCCTCTTGTGCAGTGTTCCAGTTCGGCCAACTATAGCGGGTAGCAGTAGCATAACTTCTGTCTTTGTAAAGCACGGTTACTGCCACTCCGTCCGATTGTGTTTCCTCTCTCGCGGCAGTTGCGCGGTCGTCGTGCATCACTGTGGCTGTGCTTGGGTCAGTGAAGTTCAGCAGCGTCCAGGGGAGTTTTATTTCGATGGAGTTCTCTTTCAGTGTAACGGCATCCATAGAGGTAGGAGGCAGGCCCAACCGGTTTACCCGCAGACTTCCGATGTACTGCACTTCCTGGTCGTTGTTGTTATTGCGCCAGCGCACTAGCTGCCAGGGGGCACCTGTAGTTGCTGTAGAGCGGTAGAGTTGCTTAGGAGAAGAAATGCCATGCCAGATCCCGTATAGGTCGTAGGCTTCCGTTACGTATAGTTCTGCCTTGTAATTGGTAATCATCAGGGCAAACTCAGCACGATTACGCACCTTTTTCCCGTTTGGCAATATTTCCTCGCCCAGACCGGCGTTGTAGGTGTCCAGTGCAATCCAGAGCGTATCTTGTACACTTAAGGGCTGCTCTACAGCGAGCTTCAGGTTCAGGAAAGCATAGTCGGCACCGGCTTCAATGGCTTTAACAGGGCAGTTGCTGCAAAATTCTTCCCATGGCTGTGTGGCAGGTCCGGGCTTCCGGAAACCCAGTAAACCAAAGTTTTGCTCGGCTGCAGTTACGTTATGCCAGAGCACGCGCCTGTCCGGGTTCCAGTCCATAGGGTCCGTAATCCAGGTGCGTTTAAACCATTCATCCATCAGGGCGAATTGTATACCGCCGCCACCGCCGGCTGTCTCAATGTTGCGGAGCATCCGAAGGTTGTTTCTGCCCTGTGTTTCTTCGTCCATACCGCCGTGGTGAATACCACTTTGGGCATAATGGGCTACTCCCCAGCTGGATGGTGCACCGAATTCCCCAATAAGGAGCGGCATGTCTTTATAGTGCTGTTTCAGGGCGGTCAGGTAGCCCAGGTAGCTGTTCTGCCCCAGGTAATCGGCAGCTCCGGCATAGGCCGGGTCATGGCTCATAAAGTCCGGGTAGTAGGGGTAGGCATGGTAGCTGGCAAAATAGCCGGCCGGTGCCTTTGAGCGGTCCATTCCCGATACATCGATTGTAGCCATGTCCTCATAGCGGTTTGCCTCGCCGGGGTGGTGGAGCGGGTCCAGGGTAGGCCAGCTCGAGAAACTGACAGGCCGCTGGGTTTTGTAGAGGTCCATTTCGCGGGCCACCAGCTTATCAATGTGTTTCACGGTCCAGGTTTCGGCTGCGCTTGCGCCTGCAATAGAAAAGTAACGGCCTTTGTAAGAGGTGTCGCCCGGGTGGCGCTCATTGGTTGCGATTACTTCCGGCGGGTGTACTTCGCGCCCGATAATGTAGCCGATAAGCCACCTGGAGGCATCAGCTTTATAAGTGCCGTGTGCCTTACCGGGGCGGGGAGCAATTACTTTGTTGCCATGTACACAGTCAATGTTTTCCGCTATTTCCTGCTCAAAATAGGAGCTGAGGGTATACAGGTCCTCGTCGTACCCGGGAACCTCTTCCTCGAGCCATACGCCCTGAAAGAACAGCAACGGGTGCTGCGGGTTGGCCAGGTTGAAGGAATCCAGCACTTCATAAAAATGCGGGTAATGCAGGGTGTAGAGCCTGATGGTGTTGAATCCGGCATCCCGTATCAGCTGAAACCAGCGGCCATAGTCGGCGCGGCTGGCGGCAAGCTCACCCGGGAAAGTACCCGGTCTGGCAATTCCCATGTTGATGCCTTTGATAAAAAGCGGCACGTACTTTTCGCCGTTCCAGACGGTGAGGTGTGTACTGTTAGTGGAGAAAGGAACCGGCGGGGCGGCAGGAGCGGATGGCTGTGCCAGTACTCGCAGACTAAGAAATAACAGGAAAAAGCAGCAAACTGCCCGGGAGAAGTAAAATTGTTTCAAGTACTTGTAATGTTAGTGGCGATGAAATACAAGAGGCGGCTGGAACTATAGTTTGCCGTGTTTCTATAAAAGAAGTGTCTGGCTATAGTTTAAGTGCTTTCCTCTCTGCTTTAACCGGCAAAGATAAGTGCCTAAACTATAGGTTTTAACAGGAACAAGGGAATAAATTTAAGCCGCATACATCGAGCCGATCAGGTTCTTGTACTTCTCCAGTATGATCTTTCGCTTCAGTTTCAGGGTTGGTGTCAGCTCTCCGCTTTCAATCGTCCACTGGTAGGGCATCAACACAAATTTCTTTACCTGCTCCACGGGGTTAAATTGCTGGTTATAGTTGTTGATGGCCTCCCGGATGAGTGCCTTAATCTGCTTGTCCTGGGTAACAGCTTCGTTGCCGGGGTAGGGTTTGCCCTGGTT